>CAIWHP010000244.1 GCA_903912445.1 uncultured Lentisphaerota bacterium | reverse complement strand
GTCGTCCTCGTCCTCGTTCTCGATTTTCATCGTGAACAGGCCGCTGCCGCTGCTCTGCTCTTTGTGGGCGGGGCTTCCAGACCCGCGTCGGCGTGGCGTTGGGGCGGTGTTCGTGGGGGAGAGGTGGGTTTGCGTTGGAGTTGGGTTCGCGGGGCTGGAAGCCCCGCCCACGAAGAAGCTTCTGGCTGTACGCGATTTTCTTTCGTCCCTGACGGGACTTGGCGGAAGGGTGGCGCACACAACCGTCGCTGAAGCGCCGGTCTACTTTCATGGCGTCCCGCCGGGATGCCGTTGTTCCCCTTGCGGAAGCGGTGTCCCGCTGCTTATCCCAAGGCACGGCGCGCGGAGCCCATGACGAGCCAGTGCTCTTCTTCCTGTGGGCGGGGCTGGCCGGTCCCGCGACAGCAGAGCACCCCCGGACTGGCGGCCTGCGACCGCCGCGGGAGGAGGAGAGGAACAGCTCCCGTTCGTGGCGCAACATCCAGAGCAGGCGTCTTGGAAAACTCAGCCGGCAAGCCGTCTGCAAAATTGACCATTTTCAAATCCGGTCATTTATGCTTTCTTTCCCCCATAGCAGAAAGGAAACCGCCATGCATCCCAAGGAACGGATTCTCGCGACGCTGGACCGCCGGCCGGTGGACCGCCTGCCGATCGACCTCTGGCATACGCCGGAGGTCTCGGCCATGTTGCGCCAGCACTGCGGAGTTGCCGATGACTTTGCCATGTGGAAGGCGCTCGGCCTCGACAAGATCGTCTGGGACTTCATGGACTACAAAACCGAGGTCGGCGCGCGCGCCGGCGCGCAGTCCGGCGCGGGCGCGGAGAGCGGCGGCGACCGCACGATGTGGGGCGTGCCGCTCAAGGGCGTGCAGGCCGGGCTGGCCCACTATGCGGAGTTCGGCGCGGCGCCGCTGCTCGGCTACGACACGCCGGAGTCGCTCGCGGCCTACCCCTGGTGGCCCAAGGTCGAGCGCTTCGACTACGTCGGCGCGACGGCGCTGGCGAAGCAGGCGTCGCGCGATTTCGCGGTGATCGGGCCGTGGGTGTCGTTCTTCGAGATCTACTGCCAGATGCGCGGGCTGGAGCAGGCGATGTTCGACATCGCCGAAAGCCCCGAACTGGTGGATGCGATCCTCGACCGCGTCGAGGCGCTCCAGTCGGAGATGATGCGGCGGTTCTTCGCGCAGGCGCGGAGCTACCTCGACCTCGTGTTTATCAGCGACGACATCGGCGGGCAGAGCGGCCTGCTGATCTCGCCCGCCGCGTGGGCGCGGCATCTCCAGCCGCGCATGAAGCGCTGGTGTGACCTGATCCACTCGCACGGTTTGAAGGTTTTCTATCACACCGATGGCGCGGCGCGGCCGCTGCTCAAACCGATCCTCGACTGCGGCGTGGACGTGCTCAACCCGATCCAGCACGCGTGTCCCGGCATGGACATGGCGGAGCTGAAAAAGGAGTTCGGCCACCGCGTGATCTTCCATGGCGGCGTGGATAACCAGAGCGTGCTCCCGCGCGGCACCGCCGACGAGGTCCGCCGCGAAACGCGCGACTGCCTCGCCACCCTCGGCGCCGGCAAAGAGGGTTTCATCTGCTGCTCCTGCCACAACACCCAGCCCGGCACGCCGTTGGAAAATATTCTCGCCATGATCGAGACCGTGCAGAAGATGTGACGATGGACCAAGGGAGCGTGCATGAAAAGCTGGAGGCCTAAAACAGTTGTCTGGCTGGGCCTGGCGTTGTCCCTGGCCAACCTGCCGGCGGTGCGGGTTGCCGCCGATGAACCCGGCAAACCCTCGGCCAGCGCCACGGCAGAAGTTTTTAAGGCCGTCGGCGTCACGGCTGCAGGACAGATTGGGGACGGGGCCGTCCTGTATGTGCCGGCAGGTTTGCGGCCGGAGGCGCTGCCACCCTCGTTCAGCCTGGTCAAGACGCCTGCGCTGGGCGGGCCGGTCCCGGCTGGCTGGCGCGTGACGCCGCGGTTTAGCGCCAGTGCGACGCGCTTCCGGGCGCACGTCCCGGTGGATGACAAGGTGGATTTATATGGTGGCGGCGAGGTGGCGGGTCCTCTCCGGCGCAATGGAACGCAGATCAAGCTGTGGAACACGGATAATTACCTCTACAAGAAGGAGGGCGGCTGCCGGCTCTACCAAAGTCATCCGTGGATCATGGGGGTGCGCGCCGATGGCACGGCGTTCGGGGTCATTTTTGATTCAACATGGAAGGCTGAACTGGACTGCCGTGCGGGCCTCACCTTTACCTGCGAAGGCCCGGCTTTCCCCGTGCTGATCCTGGAGCGGATTTCTCCGCAAGCGCTGCTCTCGGCGCTGGCGGATTGGACCGGTCACATGGACTTGCCGCCACGCTGGGCGCTCGGCTACCAGCAATGCCGCTATTCCTATGAGCCTGACACCCGCGTCCGCCAGGTCGCCGCCGAGTTCCGCAAGCGGCAATTGCCCTGCGATGTGCTGTGGGTGGACATTGACTATATGCATGGCTACCGCATTTTCACGTTTGATCCGGTCAAGTTTGCCCAGCCGAAAAAGCTCAACGATGACTTGCACAGCCAGGGCTTCCACTCGGTGTGGATGATCGATCCCGGCGTGAAGGTGGACCCGGCGTACTCCGTTTATCAGGAAGGCAGCGCCAGGCAGGCTTGGATGACCACCGCCGCCGGCCAGGAGTATCAGGGCAAGGTTTGGCCGGGGCCCTGTGTGTTTCCTGATTTCACCATCCCCGCCGTGCGCTCCTGGTGGAGCGGACTCTATCGCGACTATCTGGCGCAGGGGATTGATGGGGTCTGGAACGACATGAATGAGCCGTCGGTTTTCGATGGTCCCGACGGCACCATGCCGGAAACCAATCTGCACCGGGGCGGCGGCGACCTCGTGGCCGGGCCCCACCGGCAATATCACAACGTCTATGGCCTGTTGATGGTGCGCGCCACGCGCGAAGGCGTGCTGGCGGCGCGGCCCGAAAAACGCCCGTTCGTGCTGACCCGCTCGAGCTTTCTGGGCGGCCAGCGCTATGCCGCCACCTGGACCGGCGACAACATGGCGAGCGACGAGCACATGCGCCTGTCCATCCCCATGAGCCTGACGCTCGGCCTTTCCGGCCAGCCCTTCAGCGGTCCTGACCTGGGGGGCTACGGCAATAACGCCACACCCGAGCTTTGGGCACGCTGGATTTCCGTGGGGGTTTTCCTGCCCTTCTGCCGCGGCCACTCCGAGAAGGGCGCCAACGACAAGGAGCCTTGGATGTTTGGTCCTGCCGTCGAGAAGACGGCGCGCATGGCGCTGGAACGGCGCTATCGCCTGTTGCCCTATCTCTACACCTGCTTCCAAACCGCGGCGCAGACCGGGTTGCCCGTGATGCGTCCGGTGTTCTTCGCGGACGCCACCGATGCCTCCCTGCGACGTGAAGAACAAGCTTTCTTGATCGGCGACGACCTGCTGGTCCAACCGGCGTGGGCCCCTGACGCGGCCAGGCCCAAGGGCCTCTGGCATCCGCTCACGCTCGTCGCCGGTGACGGCGCGGATCCCCATCAAGCGCAGTTGTTCATCCGCGGCGGGGCGGTTCTTCCCGTCGGGCGCGCCGTGCAACATACCGGCGAACGCAGCGATGATCCCCTGACCCTGCTGGTATGTTTCGACAAGCAGGGCTGCGCCGAGGGCCGGCTCTACGAAGATGCCGGCGATGGGTTTGGCTATCGCGCGGGCGATTACCGGCTGGCCCACTATAAGGCAACGCGCCGCGCCGACGGGCAGGTGGATGTGCAGGTTTCCGCCACCGGCCATCGGCCAGTGCCGGCGGAGCGTGTGGTGCGTGTGCTGGTGGTGGAGGCCGATGGCCGGCAACGTGCCGCTGGCACCCCGCAGGGGCTGTAAGCTATAGCTGCGCACCTGATAGCACGGTGGCAGCGCAAGGCCGGCAACGCGGGCCAGCGGCTGTTAAGCGACGTAGATAGTGAAGCGGGAGAAATGCAATGACGAAGAAAAATTGGGCGCTCGACCTGTTCATGATGTTAATGCTGGCGCTGCCGGTTCTGGCCGCGCCGGATTTCGGCGATCACAAGTCGGAGACGCTGACCAGCAAGGCGTGGAAGGCGCACGGCAGCGGGAACGCCGAGGACGCGCTCGCCTATGTGGGCAAGTGCGTCGAGCTCTATGCGGCCGAGGCGAAGAAAATGCAGGAGGCCCTGAAGGAGCTGCCGGCCAACGAGCCGAAGGAGGAGACGTTCAAGCGCTGGGCGCTCAACGATGTCGGCACCTGCCTGTTCATCAAGGGCGAGGTGCTGCTCAAGAAAGGCGACAAGCCGGGCGCGAAGGAAGCCTTCGGCAAATTGGTCGCCGAGTTCAAGTTTGCCCAATGCTGGGACGAAAAGGGCTGGTTCTGGAAACCGGCCGACGCCGCCAAGCAGAAACTGGTCGAGCTGGAATTCGATGAAAAGAAGTGATTTCGCACCCGTTCTGTTGGCGCTGCTCCTCGCGGGTGCGCTCGCTCACGCGCAGACGCCGGCGAAGGTCGAGTTGCAACAGGCCGGAGCGGCGGGCTGGCGCTTGCGCGTGAACGGCGCCGACTTCGTCATCCACGGCGCTGGTGGTGCCGTGGCGCCCGGCCTGCTGGAAAAGTTGAAAGAGGCCGGCGGCAATTGCGTGCGCACGTGGAGCGTGGACACGCTGGAGGCGAAAGTGACCGGCGGCGCGCGCTTCCTCGAGCGCGCACAGCAGCTCGGCCTCATGGTCGTGCCGGGACTCTGGATTGAACACGAGCGCCACGGTTTCAACTATGCCGACGCCGCCAAGCTCCAGGCGCAGCGCGAGCAGGTGGTGGCCGCCGTCCGCCGCTACAAAAACCATCCGGCGGTGCTCGCGTGGGGCTTGGGCAACGAGATGGAAGGCCCGACGTCGCCGGCCGGCAGCGTGCCCGTCTTCCAGGAGATCGAGGAACTCGCCAAGCTGATCAAGCAGGAAGACCCCGCTCATCCCGTGATGAGCGTCATCGCGTTCAACGCGGCGAAGATCGAGAACGTGAAACGCTGCTGCCCCAGCCTCGACATCCTCGGCGTCAATTCCTACGGCGGCGCGGCGGGTGCAGGCGAGGCGCTCAAGCGCGCCGGCTGGACGAAACCGTTCGTCGTCACCGAGTTCGGCGTGCGCGGCCCGTGGGAAGTCCCGGTCACCGCCTGGGGCGCGCCGCTGGAGCCGACGAGCCATGAGAAGGCGCGCACCTTCTATGCGACGCAACGGCTCGTGACCGAACTGAACGAGGGCAAGGAGCAATGCCTCGGCACGTTCGCGTTTCTCTGGGGCTGGAAGCAGGAGCGTACGGCGACGTGGTTCGGCATGTTCCTGCCGACGCTGGAAAAACTTTCCCCGGTGGATGCGATGACGAAAGCGTGGACCGGCCAATGGCCCGCGCACCGCTGTCCGGAAATTCGTTCGCTGACTTCCGCCGCGGCCGGCAAGGTGGTCAAGCCCGGCCAGCCATTGACGGCCAACCTGGACATGGATCAACCTGCCGGGAGCGTGTTCACCTATCAATGGCTGGTCGTCGCCGAAAGCGCCGCGCCCGGCGTGGGCGGCGATGCGGAAGCGGTCCCGCCCGCCTTTCCGGAACTGGTCACGCAGGACAACTCCACCCATTGTATTTTCACCAGTCCGGCCGCCGCCGGCCATTATCGTTTGTTCGTGACCGTGCACGACGGGAAGGGCGGCGCCGCCACAGCGAACTTTCCGTTTCGAGTGGCCCCTTGAAGGAAGGGCCGGGCGTGGCGCCCGGCAGACCGCTGCGCGCCTGCAACCTCAGGAAGGAACGAGTATGCCAGCCGAGTGGAAAGATGATGCGGAGCTGTTCGCGCTCGCGCGCCGGGAGCTGTTCACGGCGCTGGTCGGCGACGCAATGGACAAGCTGGGGCTGCTCCACCAGTTTCTGCCGCCGCAGCTGCAGCCGCTGCGCGCCGACATGGTGGTGCTCGGGCGGGCGCTGCCGGTGCTGGAGGCCGATGTGGTCGCCGGGGGCCCGGAGCTGCCGCCGTTCGGGATGATGCTGGAGGCGTTGGACGACTTGCAGCCGGGCGAGGTCTATATCTGCGCCGGCGCATCGCCACGGTATGCCTTGTGGGGCGAGATGATGAGCACGCGGGCCGTCCGGCTCGGCGCGGCGGGCGCGGTGATGGAGGGTTACTCCCGCGACACACCCGGCATCCTGCGGCTGAACTTCCCGACCTTTTCCTATGGCCGCTACGCACAGGACCAGGGGCCGCGCGGCACCGTGGTGGATTTCCGCGTGCCGATCGTCTTCGGCGACGTCACCGTGCAACCCGGCGACATCGTGTTCGGCGACCTCGACGGCGTGTGCGTCGTGCCGCGCGCGGCGGAGGCGGAGATCTTCGCCAAGGCGCTGGAGAAGGCGCGCGGCGAGAAGCTCGTCCAGCGGGCGCTGGAGAACGGCATGAGCACGGTCGAGGCGTTCCGCAAATTCGGGATCATGTGAAAGGGGCCTTACGATGAAGATCGCTTTGTGTCTGGCCTTGGTTGGATTGGGCTGCGCGGCCGCGCAGGCCGACGAGATCGCGCCGCTGTTGCACCGCGTCAACGGCTGGCAGGTGGCGCACCCGCGCATGAAGGCGGGCGACCGCAACTGGGAGCGCGGCACGTGGTACACCGGCGTGATGGCCGCATTCAAGGCGACCGGCGACGAGAAATTCCTGCAACAGGCGTTGGCGTGGGGAAAACAACACCAGTGGCAGGTCGGCACCGAGAAACAGGGCGCCAACCGGCTCTTCTGCGTCGAGACTTGGGCTGAGTTGTATTTTGCAAAAAAGGACAAAGCGATGATCGCGCCGGCCGTCGAATGGCTCAGCACCGTCGCCAGCAATTCGCCGGCAGGCGCTAAGGTCTGGTATCTCGAAGGCGGACGCCGGTACGCCGACTCGTTGTACGGCGCGTGTACCCTGGCAATGCTGGCGAAGGCCACCGGTGACAAGAAATACCTCACGTACATGCACGACTTCTTCTGGGACGTGCATGCGGAGTTGTTCGACAAGGATGACGGCCTGTTCTATCGCGACAAGCGGTTCATCGGCCAGCAAACCAAGAACGGGAAGAAAATATTCTGGTCGCGCGGCAACGGCTGGGTGCTGGGCGGCATCGTGCGCGTGCTCGAATACCTGCCGGAAGATGACCCGCAACGTCCGCGGTACGTTGAGTTGCTGAAGACCATGACCGCCGCCATTGCGAAGCGCCAGGGCGCCGACGGCCTCTGGCGGCCGAACCTTGCCGATCCGGAGGACGTGGTTGTGCCGGAAAGCAGCGGCACCGGTTTCTTCTGTTACGGCCTGGCCTGGGGGCTCAACCACGGGCTGCTTGACCGCGAAACGTATCTGCCCGTGGTGCAGAAGGCATGGGCCGGGCTGGTGCAGAGCGTCAGCGCCGATGGCCAGGTTCAGTGGGGCCAGCCCGTCGGCGACCGCCCGGTGAACCTGCAACAAGCCCAGACCCACGAATACGTCACCGGCACGTTCCTGCTCGCGGGCAGCGAGATGCTGAAGCTGAAAAAATGATCTTCGCGGCTGTCATCACGGCAAGCTTGTTGAGCACGGCGGAGCATCCGCTTCAGCCGCAGCTCGACCGGTTTTTCGCGGGCCAGAAATCCGCGGCCGGCTTCCAGCCGACGGGTTTGAAGCGCGCGGCGTATCTCAAGCTCGTGGATGGCCAGGTGCGCGCGCTGCGGAAATATCAAAAGCCCGATGGCGACCTGCCCGATCCGGTGGACGGGCGGTCGCAGTTCGGTCCGCCGTGCTACGCGCACAGCGTCGCCACGCTGGCCGCGAGCGGCTTCAGCACCGACCCGGAGCTGCTCGCAAGCGGGATGCTGGCGATGGACTTCAGCGTGGCCTGCCTCGCCAAAGGGAAGGCGGCCTTCCGTGATCAGCATCCTGATTTCTTCACCTATCCGGTGATGCTGGCCTTTGAGCAGTTCGAGCAGGTGGCCCCCAAGGAGCGGCTGGCAGCGTGGCGGAAGCAACTGGCCGCCATCAACCCGGCCAAGACCTACGCGGCCTACAACAAAGGCGACAACAACTGGACACTCGTCCACACCGCCGGCGAATACCTGCGGTCGCTCCACGGGCTGACCGACTGTGCCTACGTCGGGCGCGCGCTGGAACTCCAGCGGCCGCATATGACGCCGCCGGGACTGTACCTCGAACACGGCGCGCCGTTTGCCTACGACGCGTTCAGCCGCTATTTCCTGACCGGCATGCTGCAGCGCGGCTATCGCGACGAGTTCTACCGCGACGCCTGCTGGAAGGGCGCGTGGACTTCGCTGCTGATCCAGTCGCCGTGCGGCGAGCTGCCGACCGGCTACCGCAGCGCGCAGCACCTCTGGAACGAGGCCGAGCTGGCGAAGGTGTACGAAATCTATGCCGCCCAGTACGCGCAGGCCGGACGGATGGCCGAGGCCGGCGCGTTCAAGCGCGGCGCAAGGCTGGCGCTGGCGTCCATGCAGCAGTGGCTGCGCCCCGACGGCTCCGGCTACATCGTGAAGAATCGCTTTCCCATGGCGGCCCGCCACGGCTACGAGGGCTATTCCGTCCACATGAACTACAACCTGCTCGCCTGCTCGATGCTTTGCGCCGCGTGGCAGTATGCGGATGAGGCCATCGAGGAAAAACCCGCGCCGGCGGATGTCGGCGGGTTCGTCATCCATCTGTCCGACTTCAACATGATCGTGGCCAACGCCGGCGGAAATTATGTCCAGTATATGACGCGTGGGAACGGCAAGTACAATCCCAGTGGCCTCGTACGCGTCCATCTGCGCGGCGGTCATCCGCAGCTCGGTTATTCGGACGGCATCCTGCGCGCCGCGCTGCCTACGACGAATCGCGTCGAGGTGTTGGAAGAAGCGCCCGCACAGGTCCGGTTCCGCTGCGGTGAGACGGTGACGGTCAATGCGGAGGGCGTGACCGTCGCCACGACAGCGCCCATCCGCTTCCCGATGCTGGTCTTCGATGGGCAGGAGGAAACCCGCGTCACCCTCGCCGGTCGCACGCTTCGTTTGGACCTGGCGGGCCGCGCCCTGCAGGCGGTCGTCACCGGTCCGGCGACCGCCACGTGGCAGTGCACCGGCAAACGCCTCAAGCACCGCAACGGCCTGGTGGAGGAAGCTTTTGCGGAAGGAACGGATTACAGTCTCAGTGTACCGAAGGAACCGTGATGCCTCTGAACCCAGGGGCCATGAGCAACATCGAACAGCCATCATGAAACGAAACCTCAGCATGCTGCGCAGCTTATTCCTCGCCCTGCTGCTGGCTGCGCCGCTCGCGTTGCGCGCCGGCGAGAGCAAGCCCGCGCTGTGGGCGGTGTATTATGCGTGGTACGAGACGGCGACGGGGCCGCACGGCAAATGGAGCCTCTGGTGCGATGCCAAACCCGCCAGCACCAACCTGCAGCCCCGCTCGAAGGCGCAGCCGTTGATCGGCTACTACGACAGCGATGATCCGGCGGTGGTGCGCTGGCACGTCCGCCTGGCGAAGGCGGCGGGCATCGAGGCGTTCCTCGTGTCGTGGTGGGGCGGCGCGAACATCAGCGGCGCGGCGTTCGAGAAGACCATCCTGCCGGTCGCCGCCGAAGAAAATTTCAAGGTGGCGCTGTGCAGCGAGCTGGCGCAATTCCATCACGACGTGCCGGCGCTCGTGCGGCAGACGGCGGACGTGCTGCGCCGGACCAAGGACAGCCCGGCGTATCTGCGGCTGGAAGGCAAGCCGGCCGTCTACTGCTATCAGGTGCCGTTCGAGCCGAAACTGACGCCCGCGACATTCGCCGAGCTGCGGCGAGGCGTCGAGGCCGAGGTCGGGCCGGTGTATTGGGTGATGGACAAGGTCGCCAATGCGGGTGACCGCGGCCTGAATTTCCCGGACGCGTGGTTGCGCATCCCGGAAATATCGCTGTTTGGTTTCTACGGCACATTCAGCATCAAACGCATATGGACCCGGGACGAGCTCGCGCCTCACTACACCCGCCTCGTGCAGCAGGCGCATGCCGCCGGCAAGAAAGTTTTCCTGCCCGCGCATCCCGGCCACGACAACAGCGGTTTCCGTCCGAACGACTTCTTCGTCATCCCGCGCGACGACGGTGCGACGCTGCGCGGCTATCTGCGCGCCATCACCGATGCCGGTGCCGATGTGGCGTTGGTGACGAGTTTCAACGAATGGCCGGAGACGACGGTCGTCGAGCCGTCGTCAAGCTGGCCGGACCCGTATCTTTATCTGAAAATATTGGCGGAGTGGAAGGGCGTCACCTTCGCCGCGCCGCCGCTGCCGGAGAAAGGAAAATGAAAAAAGCAGTCATCATGCTCGCCGGTTTGCTGCTGCCGCTGACGCGGGTGCTCGCGTTCAACTACGCATGCGAGACGGCCGAACCGCAGAAAAGCGGCTGGCCCTTGACGGACGAAGAAAAAGCCTATGTCATGAAACCGGAGCATGAGCGCCGTCCCGGCAGCGAGGCGCGCAAACATCTGCCCGCGCTGTGGCCCGTGGTGCCCTCGGCGGGCAACTGGGGCGGGACGAGCTGGCTCGATATGCACGCGAAACTGGTGGCCGTTACCCAGGCAAACAAAGGGCCGATCGACGTGTTGCTCGTCGGCGACAGCATCACCATGCAGTGGGGCGCGGCGTGGACGAAGCACTTCCCGACGTTGAAGACCGTGAACATCGGCATCGGCGGCGACAAGACGCAGAACGTGCTCTGGCGGCTGGACCACGGCGGCGTCGCGGGCCTTGAGCCGCACGTCGTCATCCTGCTGATCGGCAACAACAACATGTTCTTCGCGCCGGAGACGGGCATCGAAGCGGCGGCGAAAGGCATCCAGACTTGCGCGGCCCAGCTCCGCGAAAAGTTTCCCAACGCGCCGCTCATCGTCGTGAAGATCTTCCCCGCCCACGCGCCGGGCAACCGGTTCTACGAGGACATCAGGAAGACCAACCTCGCGCTCGACGCGTTGAGACTCGACAGTGACCCAAAGGTGACCGTGCTCGACCTGTGGAACGACTTCACCAACGCCGACGGCACGCTGAAGAAGGAACTCTTCACGCCCGACAACATCCATCTGACGCAGGACGGCGGCTACGCGCTTTTTGCGGGGAAGCTGAAACCCGTGCTGCAAAGAGTATTGAAGCCATGAGCCCGCACGTCGCCAGCAATTCCAAGGGTTGGGAAAATGCCCGCTGGGGTTGTCCAACGTCTGGAAAAAACACGGGTAGTGGTTTCCAATGCTTGGAAACCGCGTGCAAAAGTTTGTCGGACGGGATGCCGCCACGTTTCCCTGCATGTTTGGTTTTCGCCGCGCTGCTGTTGGCCGCGGTCTCGAGCGGCACTGCCTTGGGCGCCGGCGTGGTCACGGCGTATCCGGTTCCAAAGGGGGTGGAGGCGTCGCCGGATTATCTCGTCAGCGCGGGCGGCAAAAACATTTTCGTCTATCGGACACCGGTGTGTTCCCTGGCCGCTTTCGCTGTGACGGGCGAGGTGGACGTGGAGGTGAAAGTGCAGCGGCCGATCACGCACCCGGCGATCCGTCCGCTCGCGCGCGGCATCAAGCCGGTGGTGGATCGCGGCAGTCTCCGTTTCTGCCTGCCCGGTCCCGGTCAACTGGCCATCGAAGTGGATGATGACCTGCACCGCCCGCTGTTCCTGTTTGCCAACGCGCCGGAACAAAAAGCGCCCAAGGCCGGCGACGCCAAGGTGCGCTATTTCGAGGGCGGGAAAATTCACGCGGCGGGCCGCATCGAAATGAAGGACAACGAGACCGTGTACTTGGCCGGTGGCGCGGTGGTCCGCGGCACAATTCGCGCCAAGCACGCTTCCGGCGTGCGCATCACGGGTCCGGGCATGCTCGACGGGTCCTCGCGCACCACGCAGGCGCGGCTGGTCGAGCTGGACACGTGCAAGAACGTGGAGATCAGCGACGTCATTTTGCTGGGGAGCTACGGGTGGACGCTGGTCCCGCGTTGTTCGGAGAACGTCCGCGTGCGGAACATCAAGGTGGTTGGCTGGCGCGACAACGACGACGGTTGCGATCCCGATAGCTCGCGACACGTGATGGTGGCCGACAGTTTCTTCCGCACCAAGGATGATTGCATCGCGGTCAAGGCCCACGACTACTCCGGGAAAAGTGGCGCGGCGCAGAGTGATCTGGGGAGATTCAACACGGACGACGTGTGCGTGACCAATTCCATCTTTTGGAGTTCGGAATGGGGCCATGCCTTGACCGTCGGTTTCGCCGTCGGTGCGCCCTCCATCCGCCACGTCGTCTTCGCCGATTGCGACATCATCAAGAAGGAAAAAGGTCCGGCGCTGAGCATTGATAATCACGACCTCGGCGCGGTGGAGGATGTGCGCTTCGAGGATATCCGCGTCGAGGAGGGCTGCGACAAGCTGCTGGCGCTCAAGGTGGCGTTCTCCCCATACAGCGCCGACTGCCCGTTCGAGTTTTTCCGCAACAACCCCGCGCGCAAGGAGGCGAAGGGCGAGGCGTGGCAGCAGGTGCTGCGCGAGAAAAGTTCCAGCACGCGTGGCACCATCCGGAACGTGCTCTTCAAAAACATCCAGATTGGCGGCGACCGGTTGCCGGGCTCCGATATCGTAGGCTTCAGCGCGCGCAACGAAGTGAGCGATGTCGTCTTCAGCAATATTTTGTTCCAAGGGAAACTCCTGTCATCCCCGGAGGAGTTGAATCTGCGCGTGCAAAACGCCACCGCCATCCGGTTCGAGAAATAAAGGGATGCCCATCCGTTCGATGAAAAGAAAGCCTTTATGAGAACTATCGCGCTCTGCATCGCGCTGCTGCTGACGCCGTGGCTATGCGCGGCTGCGCTGGCCGATGGCCCGTCGCGCGACGGGCTGCGGCTATGGTTGGACGCCAGCGACACCAGCACGCTCGAAGTGCAAGGCAACAGCATCACGCGGTGGCGCGACAAATCCGGCGCGGGTAACGACGCTGTCGCGGCGGGGCAGCCCCAGCTACTGCCTACCGATTTCAACGGCCGGGCTGCCATTCGTTTCTCCGGTCGCGACGGATTCAACGTCGCCGCCATCGCCGGGAAAACCGGGCCTGTTACGGCGTTCATCGTCTCGCGTCGCGCGGAAGCGCAGGCGGGCGGGGCCGGCTGGCAGCGACTGATCTCCATCCGCTCGGGTGATGTCGCGGATAACAAGCCGCCGAATTTTTGTCTTTCCGGCGAGGCCAAGTCCGACGCGTATCCTCCCAGCGTGAAAGTCATGTCCAAGGACGCCATCGCGTCCGGCCCGGTCGGCATCGGCGCCGTGGGCGGCTCGCGTCCGCCGAAGCAAGGTTTTCACGGAGACATCGCCGAGGTGCTGATCTACGACCGCGGGTTCGTCAGCGAAGGCGCGCTGCGCGATGTGCTCGACTATCTCGCCGCCAAGTGGGGCGCCGAGGTGGATCGCAATGATGCCGGCTGGACGCGCGTCGGCCCACTCGGGCCAACGCCGCCGATGAGCAACCCCGGTCTGCCACTTTCCGATCAGCAGAATCGCGGCGGCTGGACGCGCTTCGAAGCGTTCAGCGACGAGTTCAACGGCACGGCGTTGGACACACAGAAGTGGGAGCCGCTACGCTCGTGGAAAGGACGCCCGCCGGGACTGTTCTGCGCCTCGAACGTGACGCTCGACAAGGGTTGCCTCGTGCTGACCATGCGCAAGGAAACCGTGCCGGCGATGAAGAAGGACCCCAAATATCACGACTACACCTCCGCCATTTTGGAAACGATCCGGTACACGCGCTACGGCTATTTTGAAATCCGGGCGCGCCCGATGAACTCCGCCGGGTCCAGTTCTTTCTGGTTTGCCGGGAGCGCAAAAACCTGGCAAATCGAGATTGACGTGTTCGAGATCGGCGCGAAGGCTGCCGGCCGTGAATGCGCCTACAACATGAATGCGCACGTCTTCCGCTACGACGGCAAAGACGGCCACTGGAATTCCGGCGGTGTATGGCAGGCGCCGTGGCGTTTCGCCGACGACTTTCACGTCTATGGGCTGGAGTGGTCGCCGCAGCAGTTGGTTTATTATGTGGATGGCGTGGCGGTACGGTCGCTCCCGAACACGCACTGGCATCAGCCCATGCGCCTGATCTTCGATTCCGAAACCATGCCCGATTGGTTCGGCCTGCCCAAGGACGAAGACCTGCCCTCGACCTTCCACATAGATTATATCCGCGCTTGGAAACAGCCCGGCTGGGAAGGCGCCATCGACGAGAAACAAGTGGAGGCGCAAACGTGGAGCCCGCTGAAAGCACCAACCTCTCCAACCAGATAATGACTATGAAACACACCGTCATGACCGCTGCTGTCCTGCTATTGGCACCGTTGGCCGCGCTCTGTGCCACGGAAACCAACGCCCCGAAAAAGAACCTGCCGCTGCCGGGCGCAGTATTTTCCGTCGCCGGGCACACGGCGTTTTTAATCCCCGCGAAGGCGGACGGCGCGGCGAAGCCGTGGGTGTGGTATGCGCCGACGCTGCCGGTTTATCCGGGCGCGATGGAGAAGTGGATGTTCGAGAAATTCCGCGATGCAGGCATCGCCGTCGCCGGCATTGATGCGGGCGAATCCTATGGCAGCCCCGCGGGCCGGAAACTTTTCACCGCACTTCACGCGGAGTTGGTCGCGCGTGGCTACTCGCGCAAACCGGTGCTGCTTGGGCGTAGTCGCGGCGGGTTGCAGTTGCTGTCGTGGGCGGAGAACCATCCCGACAAGGTTGCGGGGTTCGCCGGTATCTATCCGGTGTGTAACCTCGCGAGCTACCCCGGCATCGCGAAGGCGGCGCCCGCCTATGAGCTGAAGCCGGACGAATTGCAGGCGCGGCTGGCCGAATTCAATCCGGTGGATCGCCTCGCGACGCTGGCCAAGGCTGGCGTGCCCTTGTTTGCGATTCATGGCGACAGCGACAAGCTCGTGCCGCTGGCGCTCAACTCCGGACTGTTGAAGGAGCGTTATACGGCGCTCGGCGGCACGCTGAAGCTGATCGTCCCTGTAGGGCAGGGGCACAACATGTGGACCGGCTTCTTTCAGTGCGCAGAGTTGGTGAGCTTTGTGAAGGCTCGCGCCAAACCCTGAAACAAGATTTGGCCAACTTTGCCGTTGAATGCTGAACATGGAGCGGAACATGAAGAGCTTATTTGCGTCGTGCTGGGGTGCGTTGGCGGTTGTGCTGTCGGTGCAGGCAGGGCCGCTGGCAGAACTGCAGGCCCGCAGTGGACTGCCGAATGTCTTCGCCAAACTGCAGGCCGGCGGCGCCGTCCGCGTCGCCTACCTGGGCGGGAGCATCACCGACGCGGAAGGCTGGCGGGTCCTGTCGCGCCAGTGGCTGGCGGCCCAGTATCCGCAGGCGCAGGTGCAGGAAATTCGCGCGACGATCTGTGGCACGGGCGCGGAACTCGGCGCCTGCCGGCTGACGCACGACGTGCTGCAGTTCAAACCGGATCTGCTCTTTGTGGAGTTTGCCGTCAACGGCGCGGGCAACAACCGGCGGCCTATCCAGACGATGGAGGGCATCATCCGTCAGGCGTGGCGCGCGAATCCGGCCACCGACATCTGCTTCGTCTACACGATCAATTCCGGGATGCTGCCTGCGTTTCAGGCGGACAAACTCCCGGCGCTGCAGGTCCAGATGGAACGCGTCGCGGAGCGCTACCAGGTACCGTCGCTCAACTTCGGCGTCGAGGTGGCGCGGCAGGTGAAGGCGGGCCAGCTGGTTTTCCAGGCGCCCACCGCGCATCAGGCAAACAAAACCGTGTTCAGCGCCGATGGCGTCCATCCGTTCATCGAGACCGGCCACAAACTCTACCTCGACGCCCTCATCCGCGCGGTGCCCGCGCTGAAGCAGGCCAGCCAGCCGGGACCGCACGCGCTGCCGGAGCCGCTGGACGCCGCAAGCTGGGGCCGTGCCGCGCTCGTTCCGCTGGAGCAAATCCAGAAGAGCGACGGCTGGAAGCTGGCGCCATCGCCAAGCGACGCGTGGGCCGCGGCCGTGGAGAAAAAATATCTGCCGTCGCTCTGGAAGGCCGAGCAGCCCGGCCAGTCGCTCACGTTCAAGTTCCGCGGGACGTGCTGCGGCCTCGTCGGGCTGCGCGGCCCCGATGCCGGCCAGTTTCGCGTGACCGTGGACGACGGCGCACCGGTGAACGGCACGCTGTTCGATCACTATGCCAAGGCCAACACGTGGCGCGTCCAGCCGTGGTTCTATCCCGGCGACCTGCAGGAGGGCGAGCACCGTGTCCGTCTCGAACTGCTGGCCGAGCCGCCGGACAAGGCCGGCATCCTGAAGAAGCAGCACAAGACAATGGACAAGCCCGAGGCGTTCACGGAGAACCGCCTCTATCTCGGCGGTATCCTGCTCGCCGGCGAGTTGATCCCCTGAACCGGATGAAGCCACCGGCCGGTACCATGGCTTGGACGAGGTTTGGGGAAACAGGGCGGGTGTATCCCTTCCTTGGAAAATATCGCGGCAGGCTGGCCGTTAGAGGGGAGAAGGTCACATATGAAAGAAAGCATCTTGCGTGCGCTGCTGCTGGCGGTCTGCTGTCTGGGCT
This sequence comes from uncultured Lentisphaerota bacterium, assembly GCA_903912445.1. GTDB lineage: Bacteria > Verrucomicrobiota > Kiritimatiellia > CAIQIC01 > CAIQIC01 > DP16D-bin41. The sequence goes on along the minus strand of CAIWHP010000244.1, from coordinate 85,421 downwards.
GGGGGGCTCATGCCGCGCCGCCCAACGTCCTGCTGCTCATCAGCGACGACCAGGGCTTTGGCGATTTCGGGTTCAATGGCAACAAGCTGGTGCGTACGCCGCAGCTTGACCGGCTCGCGGACGAGTCGGCTGTCTACCGCAACTTCACCGTCGCGGCCGCGTGCTCGCCGACGCGCGCGGCAGTGTTCACCGGGCGCGACCATCTGTTGACCGGCGTCTGGGGCGTACCGAACCGCGCGAACCTGCGGCCCGACGAGGCGCGCATCCCCGCGTTCTTCAAGGCCGCCGGCTATCGCACGCTGCACGTCGGCAAGCTCGACTGCGCGAAGATGGGCAAGGGCAATCCCACCGACTTCGGCTGGGACGATTATCTCGGCGGCGGCGGCTACGAGCACCGCGACCCGATGATGTGGAAGCCGAGCAACAGCGCGCGCGGCCAGGGCTGGACCGCCGACCTCTGGACCGAGTACACGCTGCAGTTCATCCGCGAGCACGGCGACCAGCCATGGTTCATCTCGCTCGCCTACATCATCCCGCACATGCCGTGGATCTGTGACGAGAAATACAGCGCGCCGTTCCTCGCGCAAGGCTGCTCGAAGAATCTCGCCGCGTGCTATGGCAGCATCGCGCACCTCGACGAGTGCATCGGCCGCCTGCTGGCCGGCTTGAAGGAAACCGGGCAGGACCGGCGCACGATCATCGTTTTCATCAGCGACAACGGCCCGACCAGCCCGGAGGTGAAGAAGCTCAAGGCTGAGGATGCGCTGTCGAAAGACGCCGACTGGCAGAAGCGTAACGTCGCGAAGCTGCGCGGCCATAAGGCGCTGGTCTGGGAAAACGGCGACCGCGTGCCGCTGCTCGTGCGCTGGCCCGGCCACATCGCGCCCGGTGCGCGCCCGCAGTTCGGCTGCGCGGAGGATATCCTGCCGACCGTGCTCGATCTCGCGGGCGTCAAGCCGGGCCTTGTGCCGCACCAGCCGTTCACGGGCGTCAGCCTGCGCCCATCGCTGGAAAATGCGGTGGCGGTCTGCGAGCGGCCGGAGGTTTTCCGCATGGCGATTTCCGGCCCCGGCTCGCCGCGCGACAACATCGCCGACGTGCGCCAGCGCAAGTACGAGGATCATCACCTGACGCTGCGCGGGCCGCGCTTCAAATTCCACGCGCTCCCCGGCGGGAAGCGCGCGCTCTTCGATCTCGACGCCGACCCCGGCGAGACCACTGATGTGCAGACGAAATTCCCCGACAGCGCCGCGCGCATGGAGCGCGACTGCCGCGCGCGCTGGGAACAGATTCTCGTCAGCGGTCGTTCCTTCGCCCCGCCGCCGGAAGGCGCAAAAACCAAGGACAAGAAAAACGAGGAGCCGTGAAAAGTATTCTGCGCATACTCGTATCTGTGTTCTTTGGCGCGTGTGTTTGTGCCGCCGCGCCGCGGCTCAACATCGTGCTGATCACCGCCGACGACATGAACTTCGACTCGTCCGATGTCTACGGCGGACCGGTCAAGGACCTCACGCCAAACCTCGACCGGCTCGCGGGCGACGGCATGCGCTTCCACTACGCCTACTCGACCGTCGCGGTCTGCCAACCGGTGCGCGAGATCATGCACAGCGGCCTCTACCCGCACCGCAATGGCGCCATGGGTTTCTTCCCGCTCAAGCCGGAGGTCCGCACGTTGAACCAGCAACTGCACGACGCGGGCTACCTGATCTCGATGATCGGCAAAAACCCGCACTACCAGCCGGCGGAACATTTCTGCGTGGACTTCACGGAGACGAAGATCAGCCGGCAGCCCTCGCAGCTCGCGGCGGCGACGCGGAAGTTCGTGGCGCAGGCACGCGCAGCACAGAAGCCGTTTTTCCATCACGTCAATTGTACCGACCCGCACCGCCCGTTCATCGGCGCGGGCGGCGTCAAGGACCTCGCCGGCGGCGAGCCGCCAAGCCGGTGGATCAAGCCCGAGGAGGTCGCACAACTGCCCGGCTTTCTCGAGGAACTGCCGGATGTGCGCCGCGAGGTGACCTGTTATTACACCAGCGTCCGCCGGCTTGACGATTGCGTGGGGGCGGTGCTGCAAGCGCTGAAGGACGCCGGCGCGGAGGCCGATACTCTCGTCATGTTTTATGGCGGCGATCACGGCATGGCGTTCCCCTTCGCGAAGTCCAACGACTATGAGAACAGCTCGCGCGGCGCGCTGATCGTGCGCTGGCCCGGCGTCGTCCAGCCCGGCGGCGTGGACCGCGGCCATCTCGTCTCGACGCTCGACTTCACGCCGACGCTGCTCGATGCCGCAGGCTTGCCTGCGCTTCCGAATCTCGATGGCCGCTCGTTCGCGCCGGTGCTCAAAGGCGGCCAGCTGCCCGGCTGGGACCGCGTCTTCACTTTCTATAACTCCAACTCCGCCGGCCAGTGGTTTCCGATACGCTGCATCCGCACGAAGGATCGCTCCTACATCTGGAACGCGTGGAGCGACGGCAAGAAGGAGTATCACTCCGAGAACATGGGCGGGCTCACGTGGAAGGCGCTGCTCGCCGCCGCCGCGACCAACGCCGACATCAAGGCGCGCACCGAACTCTATCTATACCGCGTGCCGGAAGAATTCTATGACATGACCAACGACCGCTTTGAGCGCCGGAACCTGATCGCCGATCCTGCGCGGCAGGCGGAGATCGCGACGTTACGGGCGGAATTGCTCGCGCTGCTGCGGCGCACCGGCGATCCGCTCGCCGAGGCGTTCGCGCAGCGTGACCAGCGCGCCGTTTTCTCCGCGGCCATGCAGAAGCTGTCGCAGGAATACGTACGCGTTCCGAAAAAGGGAAAGGGCCAGAAAGCCGCCGCCAAGGAAGCGGTCAAACCGACCGTGACCAAGACCGGCAAGCAGCCGCTCCTCGCCTTCAACTTGCCGGAAGCCATCGTCGCCACCGAGCCGGTGACCGTGCACATCCCGCACCACTTCGCCGAGAAGGATGGCGAGCAGGCGCTCACCGTCACGTTGCTCACGGCCGACCATAAACGGATCGAGCGCAAAGTGGTGCAGGCCAAGGGCGCTGGCGAGGCCGAGGTGACCTTCGCCGTGCCTGCGGAACTTTCCGGCAAGTCGGTGAAGTTCGCCGCCTTCATCGGCGAGATATTTGCCAAAACACCGCTGCACATCGAGAGCAAGCCGCTGCCGGTTAAATGAAAACCAACACCATGATACTGAGTGCCTTGTTGCTCGTGGCTCCGGTCGCGCTGGCCGCTGCCGATCTCTGGGATATGACCGAAGTGCGGCAGCAGCCGCTCGAGGTCGAGAGGCTCGGCGCGCCGCGCAAGGCGCCGCTGGTGGTTGCGGGCGCGGGCGACTGGATGAGCACGGGCGATGGCTGGGTCGCGGGCAAGAAGGCCGCACCCGCGCCGACCGCGACCAAACCGGCGGCGGGCGATGAGCAGTTGCTGGTCGAGGAATTGTTCATCAGCTCCGAGCACACGCCCGCGGGACCGAACCGGATCTTCTGCGCCGTCGCGCGGCCGGAGAAAACCAGCGGGCCGGTGCCGGTCGTGCTCATCTTCCACGGCGGCGGCGGGCACGCCAGCGGCGCGCTCGCGCTGGCGGCGGCACGCCGGCACCCGGGCATGGCGGGTGTGGCGATGGATTATAACGGGCAGTTCATGCCCGGGCCCAAGGGCAAGGTCACGCAGTGGAAGAACGTGTCGCGCGACCGGAAATTCGATCTTGTGCCCAACCTGCAAAACTGGCCGATGTGGCACAACGTCATCGCTGCGCGCCGGACCATTGACTTCCTCGAGACGCAGCCGTGGGCCGACAAGAACCGGATCGGCGCGGTCGGCATCAGCTACGGCGGTTGGGTTGCGCTGCTGCTTGCCGGCGTGGACGAGCGCGTGAAGTGCGTGACCACGGGCGTCAGCGCGGGTGGCGCAGGAGTCACCTCCGGTCGGTCGGCGCAACAACTGCGCTGGGAGCCGGCGGAGCAGCGTGCCCTTTGGCTCGCGCACTACGAGCCGCTCGCGCATGCGCCGAGCACGAAGGCGGCGGTGTTCTTCCAGCTCGCCGCGAACGATCTGTTTTTCTGGCTCAACGGCGCGGCGAAAAACCTTGAGGCGTTGCCCGGCGAGAAGGGCTGGGTGCTGCGGCCGAACTCCAACCACGGTGCGGGCGGCCCCGAGGTGCCGGACACGGCCGCACCCGCCTTCATGCGTCACGTGTTGCTCGGCGCACCCGCCCTGCCACAGGTGAGCGCCTTGCAGGTCAGCGACGATGGCCTGCGCTATTCGTGGAAAGCGAACGGACCGCGCGCGCTCACGCGCGCCGTGCTCAACTGGAGCCCCGGCAAGGCGGTCAGCCCCGGCCGCTACTGGATTGAATTCCCCGCGACGCATGCGGGCGACACATGGAGCGCACAGGTGCCGGCAGACTTCGGAAAGTGTGCCGCACAAGCTTTCGTCAATCTCGGCGACGAGCGCGGCCTCGTCGTGTCGAGTGTGCTGCTCGTGCGCGACGGTCTTGACCCGCTGACTGCGGCCGGTCCGCAGTGGAGCGGTGGACAGCTCTGGGATGTCGAGCGCGGCGCGGCGGCATGGCGTACGCCAGCGGGCTGGCTGCCGAAGACGGTGTTCGAGTTTGTGTCGCCGACCGGACTCAAGCTCGGCCCCGACAAAGGCGGCAAGGACTTCGCACTCGTCAGCAACAGCGCCATCCTCGCCAGCGGCGTCGCCGCGCAGCACCAAGGCCTGCATCTGCGCGTCAATGGCAACGGCGCGGCGGGCACCCTGAAGGTCACGCTGTTGCGCGACACGAACAGCCTCGACGAGCGCGCCTACACCGCTGAAATCAAGTACCCGGCCGACGCCAGCGAGCACGATCTTTCGTGGAGCGCGTTCAAGCTGACGACCAAAAATGTCACCGCGCCGCCGCTGCCGTGTCCGTTCGATGGCGTGATGTTCTCCGGCGCCCGCGAGAACGGACAACCGCTCAGCATCGAAGCGGTCAAGCTTGTCCGCTAATCTGGAAAATATTATCAGAGCCGGGCCGTTGTGAGTCCGGGAGCAACTATGAAACGCTATGCCATCCTGTTGTGCAGTCTGCTGCTGGCCGCGGCCGCTGTGGCCGCCGAAGCGCGCCAGCCGAACGTGATCCTCTTCCTCGTGGACGACATGGGGTGGATGGACTGCGGCGCGTATGGGTCGAAGTACTATGAGACGCCACGCATGGACCGCTTCGCGCAGCAGGCGATGCGCTTCACCGCTGCCTATGCGCAGCCGCTGTGTTCGCCGACGCGCGCCTCGCTGCTCTCCGGGCAATACTCCGCGCGGCACGGCATCACCAGTGCCAGCGGGCACCAGCCGCCGCAGGCACCGGGCCACAAATTTCTGCCGGACGTCGCGCCGGCGAACGCGCCGCTGCTCATGCCGGAGAGCAAAAACTACCTCGAGCCTGCGCAGTACACGCTGGCCGAGGCGCTGCACGACGCGGGCTACCGCACGGCGCACATCGGCAAGTGGCATCTGGGGCTGACGCAACCGCACTGGCCGGAGCAGCAGGGCTTCGACGTCGCGTTCCACTGCCATCCCGATCCCGGGCCGCCGGGCGAGTACTTCTCGCCCTACGGCGTGCTGCCGACCGGCGAGCCGCGCGGCAAGACGCGCGTCGGCACGATCACCGATGGGCCGCAAGGCGAGTACATCGTGGATCGCCTCGCCGCCGAGGCGGAGAAGTTCATCACCCAGAACAAGGACCGGCCGTTCTTCCTTAATCTCTGGAGCTACGGCGTACACGGGCCCTGGGGCCACAAGGAGGAATACACGAAGCAGTTTGCCGGCAAGAAGGACCCGCGCGGCGTGCAGGGCAACCCGATCATGGCCTCGATGCTGCGGAGCGTGGACGAATGCTTCGGCCGCATCCTCGACACCCTCGACCGGCTTGGCCTCGCGGAGAACACGATCATCATCTTCAACTCCGATAACGGCGGTAACTGCCACAGCAACACTGCCGAGGACGGCAAGGCGCAAAAGCGCAAGGGCGATGATCCCTTCATCCTCAACTGGCGCAAGTGGGCCGGCACGCAGCCGCCGACGGTCAACACGCCGCTGCGCGATGGCAAAGGCACGCTCTACGAGGGCGGCACGCGCGTCCCGCTGATGTGGGTGTGGCCCGGCCACATCAAGCCCGGCGCCACGAGTGACGTGATCGTTGGCCACATTGATGTCTATCCGACCGTGCTCGACCTGCTTGGACTGGCGCGCAACCCGCAGCAGAAGCTCGATGGCGTTTCCTATGCGCCCGTTCTGCGCGGGACCGGCAAGCTCGCGCGCGACGCCTATTTCACCTGGTTCCCGCACCTCGTCCCCGGCGTGAGCGTGCGCCAGGGCGACTGGAAATTGATCCGCCGCTTCAGTGAGCGGTCGGACCGCTATGAAGGCACGCGCGAATTGTTCAACCTGCGCGACGATCTCGGCGAGACGAAAAACCTCGCCGCGCAGATGCCGGACAAGGTGAGGGAACTCGATGCGTTGATTGACGCGTTCGTCAAGGATACCGGCGCGCTCTATCCCAAGCCCAACCCCGCTTACAAGCCGCGGCCCGAGGCGGCCGCCAAGGCCGCGCCCGCGAACGCCGATCCGGCGGCCGGGCTCGTGCCCAAGTTCTGCAAGATCGCGGTTGCCGCTGGCGCACTGCGCGTCGAGGCCGATGGCCGCGCGCCGTTCCTCGGCACCGCGCAGGTCAAGCACGCCGGCCCGCTCACGCTCAAGCTGCGCGCGCGCAGCGCCGCCGGCGGCGAGGGTAAGGTCCAGTGGAAGACCACCGACCAGGAAGAATTCACCAAGGAAGGCCAGACCGTAAAGTTCACGCTGCCCGCCGGCGCCGACTGGCAGGACGTGACCGTCGCCGTGCCCATCAAAGGCAGCTTGCAGATTGTCCGCCTCTATCTCCCGGCCGACAAAGCGCCCGTCGAAATCGAATCCATCCAATATCTGCCGGAGAACGCGGCGAAGCCGGTGCGCGCCTGGAATTTCCGCGCGGCCCAACGCGGCGACCCGGCGGCGAAGTGACGGAGGCACGCACGGATTTCCAAGCCTTGGAAAGGCAGAGGCGGCTTCCCGCCGCAACCGGTGGCCGCTTCTATGCTCGGGGGAAGGCAGGAGGACAGTCGATGAAAAAAAGCATGCTGATGGTGTTGGCGATGTGCGGCACGCTGCTGGGCGGCGCGGTGGCCGCCGACTTGGAGCGCGGGTTCGCGCAGCCGCCGCACGCGGCCAAGCCGTGGGTGTTCTGGTTCTGGATCAACGGCAATATCAGCAAGGAAGGCATCACCGCCGACCTTGAGGCGCTCCAGCGTGCCGGCATCGGTGGGCTGATTTGGATGGAAGTCAGCGGCATGGCGTGGGCGCCGGATGGCAAGGTGACCGGTTGTTCGCCGGAGTGGCACGCTTGCATGCAGTGGGCGTTCCGCGAATGTGGCCGCCTCGGCCTGGAGTTCGACCTCTCGGTGGACTTCGGCTATGGCAGCGGCGGCCCGCATGTCACACCGGACCGCTCGATGCAAAAACTGTATTGGAGCGAGACGGAAATCGCTGGCGGGCAGCAGGTGAATCAAGTCCTGCCGAAGCCGGCAGTCTCGCGGCAGAATCTAACGGCGTGGCTGCGGCCCGGCGCGAGCATCAGCGCGAAGGTGGTCGAGCAGGTGCAGAAAATTGATTCCTACCGCGACATCGCCGTGGTCGCGATGCCCGCGCCGTCGTCGCCGCAGGCGCGCGACTATCGCATTCCGGAACTCAATATAAAGGACGGCACGAGCTGGCTGCTGCCGAAGGGCAAGGCCGCGCTCTTGCCGCCGGACGCGGTGACGCCTCTTGAACGCGTGATTGATCTGACCGACCGCATGGGGCCGGACGGCCGTCTGGCGTGGGACGCGCCGCCAGGCAGGTGGCTCGTGCTGCGCTGCGGGCACGCCTCGAATTTCAAGATGACGCGGCCGTGTCCGAACGCGGCCATTGGTTTGGAGTGCGACCGCCTCGCCGCGACCGGCATCGAGACGCACTACGAGGGCTTCCTCAAAAAGATCTTCACCGACGCCGGACCGCTGGCGGGCAAGGCGCTGACCTATGTCCATGTGGATAGCTGGGAGGCGGGCGGGCAGAACTGGACGGCGACGTTCCCGGCGGAATTCCGCGCGCGGCGCGGCTACGACGTGCGGCCGTGGCTGCCGGTGCTCGCGGGCCGCGTGGTCGGCAGCGCGGAACTTACTGAACGCTTCCTGTGGGACATGCGGAAGACCGTCAGCGAAATGATCCGCGACAATTATTCAGTCCGCCTGCGCGAGCTGGCGCGGCCGTTTGGCATCAAGTTTTCCACCGAGGCCTACGGCCACCTGTGCATCGACAACCTCGCCTATGCCGGCGCGTGCGATTTCCCGGTCAGCGAATTCTGGTCGCGAGGCGATGGCCTGTTCCCCAACGTGCAGACCGGGCATGGCTATGAGCTTTCCACCAAAGTGATGGCCTCCGCCGCACACACCTACGGCCGGCCGGTGATCGGCGCGGAGGCGTTCACCTCCGACCGCGGCTGGCGCGATCATCCGTTCACGCTCAAGGCGCAGGGCGACAGGAAATATTGCGAGGGGCTCAACCGGATGGTCTTCCACCTCTCCGCGCATCAGGCCTACGCCAACATGATCCCCGGACTGACGCACCGGAAGTGGGGGCAGCACGTGGATCGGTTCAACACCTGGTTCTCCTACATGCAGCCGTGGATGGACTACCTGACACGCTGCCAGTATTTGCTTCAGCAGGGCAGCTTCGTCGCTGATGTCTGTTTTTTCCCTGGCGAGGGCGCGCCGCTGCACGTGGATAACATCAAATGGGATCTTCCGGCGGGCTACGACTATGACCACTGCTCCTCGGAGCTGTTGCTCAAGCTGGCTGTGAAGGATGGCCGGCTCGTGCTGCCCTCGGGCGCGAGCTACCGCTATCTCGTGCTGCCGGACACCGACCGCCTGACGGTGACCTCGGCGCAGAAAGTCCGCGAGCTGGTGGATGCCGGCGCGCGTGTCATCGGCGGCCCGCGGCCCAAAGGCGCGCCCGGCCTTGCGGGATTTCCGCGGTGCGATACTGAGATCGAAAAGCTGGCCGCCTCGCTGTGGGACACCAAGCGCATCACGACCGGACGGACGATGGCGGAAGTTTTTGCGCAGGACAAACTCGCGCCGGATTTCGAGGGCGAGAGCTTGTCGTTCATTCACCGCCGCGCCGGCGATGCGGATATTTACTTCGTCGCCAACGGCGAGGCCAAAAATGTTTCGGCGCTGTGTTCCTTCCGCGTCACCGGGAAGCGGCCCGAATTCTGGCAACCGGAATCTGGACGCAGCATGCCGGTTTCCGCGTTTGAAGAGGCCGACGGCGTGACGCGCATCCCGTTGGCGCTGGAGCCCTGCGGCTCGGTCTTCGTCGTCTTCCGTCCCGGCGCGGCACCGGACCGCTGGGTGTCCGTCACGCGCAATGGCGAGGAATTGCTGCGTGGCGATAAGCCGGCGGCGAAGCCTGCCGTGGCCACGAACCTCAACACCTTCAGCATCGTGGCGTGGGCCAAGCCTGCGCTCGATACTGCGCTGCCGCGCGAGGCCTCCGTTGGCACCGTCGCCAAGTTGCCGCGCAACGACGCGCTCTATCCGCCGCCGGGCCACGAGGTCTGGGGTGCGGGTCATGCTGGTGCGGGTTTCGCCGTCGGCCGCAATGGCGTCTGCGTACACGAACACGGCGCCCAATATTTCTCCACATCGCTGGCCTTTGCCGCGCCGCTCGCCGGCTGGACCCACGTGGCGATTGTCTATCGCGACGCCATACCGACGCTTTTCCTCGACGGCCAGCAGGTGCATACCGGCTTGAAGAGTCCGCTGAAGGTACATCCCGGTCTGGGTGTGGCGCATGAGCGCAAGGTTGCGCCGTTTGCAGGCGAGTTGGCCGGGCTGCAAACTTTCGACCGCCCGCTCACGGAGACCGAGATCGCCGAGCTGGCCAAGGTCCGCCCGGCCGGCGGTGCGGATGTGGCGACGGACGCACTCGATCTCGTGAACAGCTTGATCGGCCAGTCCGGCGACTACGTCATCAAGAATGCCGCCGGCCAGACGCGCCAACTCAAGCTTGCCTTGCCACCGCCGCAGGAAATCGCCGGCCCTTGGCAGGTGACGTTCGACCCCAAGTGGGGCCCATTCGACTCCGCTCAGGGCAGGCGGCCCGGCGAGTTTGTCTTTGAGCAGCTTCAAGACTGGAGCAAGCGCGCGGAAGAAGGCATCAAGTATTTCTCCGGCACCGCGGTTTATAAGAATGCTTTCAACTTCCAATCCGCAAGGGGCAATCCGCAATCCAAAATTCTTCTGGATCTTGGTTCCGTGGAGGTGATGGCGCGGGTGCGGGTCAACGGCAAGGACTGCGGGATCGCATGGAAGCCGCCGTATCGCGTGGACATTTCCAGCGCGGTGCGCGCCGGGCAAAACGAGCTGGAAATTTCCGTCGTCAATCTGTGGGTCAACCGCTTGGTGGGCGATGAGCAACTGCCGGTGGATGCCGAGTGGAAGGATTTCGAGACGCTGCTCGCATGGCCTGCGTGGTTCCTCAATGGTACGCCGCGTACCTCCGGGCGCTATACCTTCACCAGTTGCCGCCATTACCGGAAGGACACGCCGCTCGTCCCGTCCGGTCTGCTCGGCCCGGTGATGCTGCGGACGCAGGAAAACGTGTCGCCAAAATGAAACTTTTTGCAAGGCTTGGGAAAATAGCGCTGCCGGCTTCCAAGCCTTGGAAGAGCATTGACGGACGATGAGCCTTCAGGCGAAAGAAGCTACATGAAACGTGTCCTCCTGATGTTGTGTGCAGCGTTCTGGCTGGCCCCGGCCCGCGCCGCGCCGGCGGCCCCCGCCAGGCCCAACATCCTGCTCGTCGTCTTGGATGATATCGGCGTGGGCGACCTCGGCTTTTGCGGCGCGCGGGACATTCCCACGCCCAACATCGACCGCCTCGTGCGCGAAGGCGTGATCTGCACGGCTGGCTACGTGCAGCCGATGTGCGCGCCGACGCGCGCGATGTTGCTGACCGGGCGCTATCCACAGCGGCTGGGCTACGAGGACAACCGGCCTTTCGATACGGCGCATACCGGGTTGGACCGGAACATCCCCACGCTGCCGGAGCAATTGCGCGCGGCCGGCTACGCCACCGCGCTGGTCGGCAAGTGGCATCTCGGCAAGGGCCTGAAGTTCGAGTATGCGCCGCGCAACCGCGGCTTCGATGAGTTCTTCGGCTACTTCGGGGCCTTCGGTTCCTATCTGGATCCCACCTATTCGCGCAACGGCGTCGAGCAGGTTTGCCCGGGCTATGGCACGGACCTGCTCACCGCCGAGGCCTGCGCGCGGCTCCGCGCCTGGAAGGACAAGCCCTTCTTCCTGCATCTGGCCTATACCGCGGCGCACCTGAAGCAGGCGGCCAAGCCGGCCGACCTCGCCAAGTTTGCGCACCTGGACCCGAAGCGCCAGATGGCCGCCGCCATCATCAGCAATCTCGATGAAAACGTCGGCCGCCTGCGGCAGGCGCTGCAGGACGCCGGCCTCACAGAGCGGACGCTCACGTTTTTTCTCAGCGACAACGGCGCCGAACCGCTGGTGCTGGGTACGCGGAACGGACCCTATCGCGGGCAGAAGTTCGATCTCTATGAGGGCGGCGTGCGCGTACCGTTCGTCGCGCACTGGCCGGGCACGCTGCCGGGGGACCGCACCTATGCCGCGCCGGTTTCGGCGATGGACGTGATGCCGACGTGCCTGGCGGCGGCCGGCGCCGCGACGGGCGAGACCGATGGAGTCAACCTGCTGCCGTTTCTCTCCGGCACCAGTAACGCCGTGCCGCATGAAGCACTGTTCTGGCGGACCACCGACCATGCCCAGTGGCGCCACGCGCGCGAACAAGGCAAACCCGCATCACATCTTTCCGCTGTGCGGCAGGGGGACTGGAAGCTGGTCGTGCTCGACGAGGAAGGCGCGAACCGGCAGGAGCTGTTCAACCTCGCCGACGATCCCGGCGAAGCCAGGGACCTCGCCGCGCAAGAACCGGAACGCCGCCAGGCCCTGCGCGCCGTACTCGACGGCTGGCGCACGAGCTTGAAACCGCAGATCATTCCGCCCGCCCCGCGCAAGCACGCCGGCCAAGCGGCCGAGAAACAGACACCGAAGCAACCATGACCGCTCGTCTGCTCATCCTGCTGACCGGTTTGCTGGTAACGTGCCCGCTGCGAGGGGACGCCAGTGCCCCTGTGCCGGTCGACGCGCCCGGCCGCTGGAGCCAGAAGCGCGCGCAGGCGTGGCACTCACAGCAGCCGTTCCTTGCCGGCGCGAACTTTTCGCCCAGCACCGCCGGCAACCAGCTGGAGATGTGGCGTGCGGAGACGTTCGATGCGGCGACCATCGAGCGCGAACTCGGCTATGCGCAGGCGCTGGGCTTCAACTCGATGCGTGTCTTCCTGCACGACCTGCTCTGGAAACACGACAGCGCCGGCTTGCTCGAACGCATGGATCGTTACCTCGCCATCGCCGACCGGCACGGCATCAAGACCCTGTTTGTGTTCTTTGATTCGTGTTGGAATCCGTATCCGCAGTGGGGGCCGCAGGGCGAGCCGCGTCCGCACACGCACAATGCACTCTGGATCCAGTCACCGGGCTTGGCCGTATTGCAGGACGGCGCGCAGCAGGCTCACTTGAAACCCTACGTGCAGGGCGTGCTCAAACGTTTCGCCAACGACCGGCGCGTGCTCGCGTGGGATCTGTGGAATGAGCCGGATAACTTCGATGGCGGCGTGCGCCCGACTCCAGCGGAACCACGCAGCAAACCGGAGTTGGTTTTGCCGCTGCTCAAGGCGGCGTTCGTCTGGGCGCGCGAGGTCAACCCCTCGCAACCGCTGACCTCCGCGGTATGGCGCGACAGCGGCCGGCTCGACGAACTCGATGCGACCAAGCAGGTCCAGCTGGCCAACAGCGATGTGGTTTCCTTCCACAGCTACAGTCCAACCGCCGAATTCCAGCGGGTGGCGCGGTCGCTCCGGCGGCTCGGCCGGCCGCTGCTCTGCACGGAATACAAGGCGCGGCCGGGCGGCGGCCACTTCGATCCGCTGCTGGGCTTCATGCGCGAGCAGAAGATCGCCGCCTACTGCTGGGACTTCGTCAATGGCCGCACGCAGACGATTTATCCGGTGGAATCCTGGCGGCGCAGATTTTCCCACGAGCCCGCGGTGTGGAATACGTGTATTCTCCGCGCCGATGGTGCGCCCTATCTGAAGGACGAAACCGATTACATCCGCCGGATCATGAGCGGAAAATAAAGGAAGACCTGACATGAGAAAGACAAACCTGCTGCAACTCATCATCCCACTGATGCTGATGACCCATGTGGCACAATCCGCCGAGCGCTGGCCTGCCGACAAGGCGCAGGCATGGCTGGAGAAAACCGGCTGGCTCGCGGGCTGCAACTATCTTCCGGCGAACGCCATCAACCAGCTCGAGATGTGGCAGGCCGACTCCTTCGATCCGGCGCAGATCGAGAAGGAATTCGTTTGGGCCGAACAGCTCGGCTTCAACTCGATGCGTGTCTTTCTCCATCACCTGCTTTGGGAACAGGACCCGGAAGGTTTCCTCAAGCGGATGGACCAGTTCCTCGTCATTGCCGACCGCCACAAGATTGGCGCGCTGTTTGTTTTGTTCGATAGCTGCTGGGATCCATTTCCGAAGCTGGGCAAGCAGCATGAGCCGCGTCAGGGCGTCCACAACTCCGGCTGGGTCCAGTCGCCGGGCGCGACCGACCTCCAGAATCCCGCGCGCCGCCAGCTGCTGGAGGCCTATGTGAAGGGCGTCGTCGGTCGCTTCAAGGATGACCGGCGTGTGCACCTGTGGGACGTTTGGAACGAGCCGGACAACACCAATGGCTCCAGCTATGGCGCACAGGAGCCGCGCAACAAGCAGGACTTGGTGGCCGCGCTGCTGCCGCAGGCGTTCGCGTGGGCGCGTGCCGCGCAACCCTCGCAGCCGCTGACCTCCGCGCCGTGGCTCGGCCCCAAGAGCGAGCCCGCCAAGCTCAACGCCATCGAGCGCGTACAACTGGAGCAGTCCGATGTGCTGAGTTTCCACAACTACGACGGGCTTGAGGCCGTGAAAAAATGGGTTGCCTATCTGCGTCCGCAAGGCCGCCCGCTCCTCTGCTCGGAATATATGAAACGCCGCGAGAGCCAGTTTGATCCGATCCTCGGCTACTTCAGGGAGCAGAAAGTCGCCGCCTATAACTGGGGCTTTGTTACGGGCAAGTCGAACACCCGCTTCGCATGGAACACGTGGCAGAAGCCGGAGCCGGCCCCGGAGCCCAAGCTGTGGTTCCACGATATCCTGCGCGCCAACGGCTCGCCGTTTGACCCGGCCGAGACGGCCTATATCAAGCGGGTGACCGGCAAGACCGGCACGCCCTGAAAGGGAAAAGATCATGAAGAAACTGGTGGGCTGTTTATCCCTGTGGCTGACGATGTTCACGACGGCGCTGGCCGCCAGTGCCCAGCGTCCCAACATCCTGTTTATCGTCGCCGACGACCTCGGCTGGGGCGACGTGGGGTGCTATGGCGCGACGAAGATCAAGACGCCGCGCATGGACCGGCTCGCGGGCGAGGGGGTGCGGTTCACCGACGCGCATTCCACCGCCGCGGTCTGCAATCCTTCGCGCTATTCGATCCTCTCCGGCACGCTGCTCCAGCACGCGAAGCGGAGGAACGATTACTCGCTCTACTTCCACGAGGGGCAGGTGACGCTGCCTGCGCTCCTGAAGTCCGCCGGCTACCGCACCGCCGCGCTGGGCAAGTGGCACAACGGGTTCGGCCGCAACGGCGACCCGGATTGGAACCAGGAGCTGAAGCCGGGGCCGCTGGAGATCGGCTTCGACTATTTCTTCGGCACGCCGCGGACGCACAACGAGCCGCCGCTGGTGTTTGTCGAAAATCACCGCGTCGTCGGCCTCGATCCCGCCGACCCAATCCGCATTGATAAGTCGAAAGGGCCGCACGGCGTCATGACCGGCGGCGCGGCGGCGCAGGCAGCGCGGCCCGATGACCAGATTGATTTCATCCTCGCGGACAAAGCGGTGAAATATTTTGCGCAGCAGACGAAGGACACCCCGTTCTTCCTCTATCTCGCGTTCGCCGCGCCGCACGTGCCGGTCAATCCCGCGCAGGAATTTCGCGGCAAGAGCGGCGCCAAGCTGTATGGCGACTACATCGAACAGCTTGATCACTGCCTGGGTACGGTGCTCGACGCGCTGGAGAAACAAGGCCTCGCGCAGAACACGCTGGTCATCTTCACCAGCGATAACGGCGCCGTGCTCAACAGCGATGCGCTGACCTCGGCCCACCGGCCCAACAGCGCGTTGCTCGGACAGAAGACCGATGCATGGGAAGCCGGTCACCGCGTGCCGCTGCTCGCACGCTGGCCGGGCCGCATCCCGGTGGGCAGCATACGCCAGCCTATGTTCACGCAGGTGGATTGCATGGCGACCCTTGCGGAAGCCGCGGGCGTGAAGCTGCCGGAGGGCGCTTCGCCCGATGGCGCGAGCGAACTCGCGGCGTTCACCGCTCCCGCGCACGCGCCGGTGCAGCGCACCGAGGCGTCGTTCCTTGGCACCGGCGGCCACGCGCTGCGACAGGGCGACTGGCTCTATATTCCCAAGCAAGGCTCCGCCGGCATGACCGTGCAGGTGCCGCCCGGCCCGCAGTGGGGTGTGCATTACGCGAAGCTTGGCCTGACCAACAGCGACGTGGATGCGCAAGGCAAAATCAAGCCCGACGCGCCCAAAGCGCAGCTCTATAACCTCAAGGACGATCTGCCGCAGCACGCCAACGTCATCTCACAACATCCCGATCTCGCCGCGCGCATGCAGGCGCGGATGGACGAGTTGAAGCTGAAGAAATGAACCGAACCCGGAGCGTAGCCATGCAACGAATCTTGTCCATGAGCCTGCTGATCGCAACCACCGCGCTCGCTGTCGAACCGGATTTCCAGTCGCAACATCTCGCGGTGAGCCTTGCGTCGGTGACGCCCGCGTTCAGTTTTTTCTCCGTGGATTCGCTTGGGCAGGGCAAGGTCCAGCAGAACCCGGCGCTGCTGCCCACCAACGCGGCGTTGCCGGGCCTCAAGAAGACCGACGCGTTCACCTACACGCTGAACGACCAGCCGCTATGGCGCGTCGCGTGCGTGGAAAAATCGCTGACGGTTTCGTCGGACTTCGTCACCGGCGCGCCGCCGCTGGTGCTGACGTTCAATCAGAAGGCGAACCATGCGACGCTGCTCGGCCTGATCAAGCCCGGCGAACAGCGCGTGGCGCTGCCATGCGTGCTGCATCTGCCGGACATGGGCACGGTGCGCATCTCCAGCCGCACGCCGGGCCTGAAGCTGGACTACGAAGCGCGGCGGCGCCTGCAGCCGGGTCCGTTTGTGCGCATCGAATTTCCGGCGGCGAGCGCGGAACAGAAACGCATCGAGTATCGCCTTGAAGTGGTTGCCATCCATCCCGCGCTGCCCGGGGCCGAGAACAATGCCCTCTACGACGGCTTCCGCCGCGACTTCCTGAACATCTTCCAGGTCAATCCGCGCGGCCAGATGCTGGCGAACAATGCGTCGAGCGACCCGGTGGCCTTTTCGGTCTTCACCTATGCCGAGGTCGCGCGCGCCGCGCCGCCGCTGGCCGAGGGACTCTCCTGCCTCGACCTCGTGCGCATGACGCTCGACCGCTACCTCTCCGGCGCGAAGGGCTACGGGCAGATCGGCTACGGGCCCGGCCCCGGCCACATGGATATCGCCGGCTGGAGCACCCCGTGGAACTCGCTCGACGTGCATCCTTCGCTGTTGATCGCCGCGTGCCTCTATGCGGAGAGCAAGCCCGACCTGCCGTGGGCGCGCGCCCACTACGCCAGCCTGCTCGCCATCGCCCGCGAAATGATGGCGCGCGACCACGACGGCAACGGCCTGATCGAATATGAGGCCACCGGCAACTACGGCGACCGCCCGCTGCGCGAGAAGCGGCCCTCGAACTGGTGGGACACGATCAACTTCGGTCACGAGGACGCCTACGCGAACGCGCTCGCCTACCGCGCCTGCCGGCAGTTCGCCGAACTTGCGCGCCAGCTGGAGCACGCCGCCGATGCCAAGGAGTTCGCGGACAAGGCCGCGAAGCTGCGCGCCGCCTATGTGCCGACCTTCCTCAATCCCGCGACCGGCGTGCTCGCCGGCTGGAGGAGCAAGGACGGCCAGCTTCACGACTACTGGTTCACCTTCGTGCAGGGCGTCGCGATCACCGCGGGCCTGCTCGACGACGCGACCGCGAACGCCGTGCTGGACAAGCTGCTCGCGAAGATGCAGGCCGTCGGTTACACGAACTTCAGCCTCGGCCTGCCGGGCAACCTCGTGCCAGTGAAGAAGGGCGACTACGTCTATCACGAGACACCGCCGCAGGTGCATGGCGTGCCGCGGCTGGAGGATGGCAGCGACGGTTTCGAATACTACGAGAACGGCGGCGCCACCGGCTGCTGGGCCTACTACACGATCAAGGCGCTCTACCAGCTTGGCCGCGTCGCCGACGCGCGGAAGATTTTCCACCCGATGCTGGCTGGCTACGCGCGCGGCGAATTCCAGGGCTTCGGCGCGAACGGCATGTCGCGCGACTGGCGCGACTGGAAGGGCGGCTGCCACGGCTACGAGGGCCTGCTCGTCGAGAACTATCACGCCCTGCTTGCGGTGCTCGACGACCTCGCCGCCAAGCCGGCACCGTGAGGCTGGGCGCGGGTCCGCCGGGCCAAAGCTCCGGCCTTTCCCTGCCGGTGGGCCGGGTCTCCGACTCGGCGTGATGTTTTCTTTGGAAATATTCCGCGAACTTTTTCCAATGTTTGGAAAGCTGCGCCGTTATCTTTTCCAGACCTTGGAAAACCTGCCCGAACGGCTTTCCAGCCCTTGGGAAATGGACATGAAGAAAATCATATTGCTGGCTGTGGTGATGCTGGCCGCGGTGGCGCAGGCCGCGCCGCCGGGGCTGACGGTGCAGGACGGCGTGCTGCTGAAAGACGGCAAGCCCTATCGCGGGGTGGGTATCAACTACTTCGATTGCTTCCTGCGGACGCTGGCCAACGGCACGAATACCAGCTATGACGCGGGCTTCAAGACGCTTGCGGACTATCACATCCCGTTCGCGCGCTTCTGCGCCACCGGTTTCTGGCCGCGTGATATGAAGCTCTATCAATCCGATCGTGCGGAATACTTCCGGCGGCTCGACGGCATCGTGCGCTCGGCGGAGAAGCATGGCGTCGGGCTGATCCCGTCGTTGTTCTGGCACACGTCGTGTGTGCCTGACCTCGTCGGCGAGCCGGTGGGCGAGTGGGCCAACCCGCAGAGCAAGACGTGCGCGTGGATGCGCAACTATGTGCGGGAGGTGGTCACGCGCTACCAGGCCTCGCCGGCGATCTGGGCGTGGGAGTTCGGCAACGAGTACAGCCTGGCGGCGAACCTGCCGAATGCGAAGGAACACCGCGCGCCGGTGCATCCCACGCTCGGCACGGCGACGAACCGCACCGGGCGCGATGACCTCACCTTCGCCATGACGCGCGCGGCCTTCACGGAGTTCGCCAAGGCGGTGCGCGGGCACGACGCCCATCGGCTGATCCTCACCGGCGACAGCTTCCCCCGGCTCTCCGCCTGGCATCAGGAGCATGAAGGCAAGTGGACGCACGACAACAAGGCGCAGTTCCAGGAGATGCTGCGCAAGGTCAATCCCGATCCCGTCGGCGGCATCGGCCTGCACGCCTACGAGGATGACGACCAGCGCTTCGCGTGGGCGCTGGAGGTATCGCGCGAGCTGAAGAAGCCGGTGTTTGTCGGCGAGTTCGGCGCGCAGAACGCGACGCCGGCGCAGGCCGCCAAGTTTCACCGGCTGCTCAAGGCCATCACGGACTCCGGCATCCCGCTCGCCGCGCTCTGGGTTTTTGAGCTGAAGCAACAGCCGGATTTCACCGTCGTACCCGGCGGCCCGCGCGCCTATCAACTGGAAGCGCTGCGCGACTGGAACCTGGCGCGCGCCGGAAAATGAGGAACCACGCATGAAATGGATGCCTCTTTTGTTGGTGGCGGCGGCGACCGCGGTTTCTGCGCAGACGCGCCAGCCCGAGGTGTGGATGGGCCCGCCGATGCGCGACCAGGGCGCCAGCTTCCGCGCGCTCTTCGCATACCCGGAGCAGTGGGCCGAGACGCGGGCGCTGATCGACGTGCTGTTCTGCACCGATTTGCACACCAAGAAAATCTTCACCGACGATGAAGAGCTGCGCCGTATTTTTGCGCAGATGAAGCAGTGGAAGCTGAAGTTCGGGATGGAAGTCGGCGCGATCAAGCCGTGGGGACTGACCGGCGCGGACTGCTTTGCCAAGGAAAAGCCGTTGTGGGACCGCGTGCAGAAACTCGGCGGCGAAATCTACGCCATCGCCATGGATGAGCCGCTCTGCTGCTGCCGCATGCACATCAAGAAATCCGACGCATATGCCGTCGAGGAGACCGCCAACTACATCGCCTGCGTCCGCACGAATTTCCCGAACATCCGCATCGGCGACATCGAAACCTATCCTTCGATCCCGATCGCGGACCACATCAAGTGGATCGAGGCGCTGGAAAAGCGGCTGGCCGAGAAGAAGGTGCGCGGGCTGGATTTCTACCGGCTCGATGTGAACTGGGTCTGCTTCACGGCGCAGACCAACGGCTCATGGAAGCAGGTGCGGCAGCTCGAGCAGTTCTGCCGCCAGCGCAAGCTGCCGTTCAGCCTGATCTATTGGGCGGCCGGCTATCCCGGGCTGGAGCGCAAGGGGTTGGCTGACGACTCGACGTGGTACACCGCGATCATGCAGCAGGGTTACGACTACGCATTCATCGATGGCAAGCCCGACCAGGTCGTGATCGAAAGCTGGATCGGTGCGCCCTCCAACTGCGTGCCGGAGACCGCCGAGTTCACCTTCACGCGTTCCGTCCGCGATTTTGTCCGCAAGTTCGTCAAGCGTGCGCCGTGACAGCGGGACGCCGGTAGGGGCGCAGGCTTGCTGCGCCCTTTCGTTGTGCTTGCGGTACACAATGGGCGCAGCAAGTCTGCGCCCCTACAAAGCATGTGCTGTCCGTGATCCATGTTTTTGAAACAATTTGACCGCGCTCCGCGCGCGGTGCGATAACCGCGCCGCTTTTGCTTGAGGAGACCTCATGAAGATTTATGGCTGGTTGGGTGT
Source organism: uncultured Lentisphaerota bacterium (assembly GCA_903912445.1). Taxonomy (GTDB): domain Bacteria; phylum Verrucomicrobiota; class Kiritimatiellia; order CAIQIC01; family CAIQIC01; genus DP16D-bin41. The sequence continues at coordinate 65,116 of CAIWHP010000244.1, read as the reverse complement.
GGCGTTGGCGGCGGCAAAGCTGGCGGTGGGCGCGGAAAGCGAGATCGTGCTCGACGATTTCGAGGCCGCGCCGAAGGACTGGAAATACATCGGCGGGCAGGAGTTCCCCGGCGCGAAAGGCTCGTTCGCGGCCGATGCCACGGTGGCCCACAACGGGAAGAAAGCCTGCCGGCTCCAGGCGGACTTCAGCGGCGGCGGCGCCTACGTGGGCGTATGGCGCGAGTTGGGCGGGCTGGCGGCGTGCGATGTGAAGGAAATCCGGCTCTGGGTCAAGGCGCGCGGCGTGAAGAGCGTCGGCGTGCGCCTTAACGACGCGACCGGTCAGTGTCACCAGAAAAAAGATGTGCCGCTCTCGGCGACGGCGGACTGGCAGGAGCTCGTGCTGAAGGTCGCGGATATCGTGGGCGGCGAACACTGGGGCGGCGCGAACGACGGCGCGTGGCACGGGCCCGCGGCCGGCTTCGGCCTGAACATCGGCAAGGACGGAGGCACGCAGGGTGCGCTCTGGCTCGACGACGTGCGCGCGCTCGTGATCCCGCCCGGCCAGCCGACGCTCCTGCCGTGTACCTTCTCGCAGCCGGCGTGCCGGCCGGCATACGGCCTGACCGTGACCTATCACTGGGACGCGGAGCCGATGGGCCGCGACTACAAGGCCTTCGTCCACGTCCGCGATGCCGCCGGCAAGCTGGCGTTCCAGTCCGACTACGAACTGAAGGTGGGCACGGCGCAGTGGACCGGGCGTGTGGACCACGCGAGCACCTACATCATTCCCCCCGACCTCGCGCCGGGCGACTACAAGATCGTGACCGGCCTGTGGAACCCGCAGGGCGGCGCACGCCTGCCGGTCAAGGCCGGCACGGGCGTGCGCGACCTGGGCGACAACTCCTACCAGGTCGGTATCCTGAAGGTCGCGGCCGACGCGCCGGTCCCGCCGCTCGGCAAGCCGACGCTGGACCTGGCCGGGTATCGCGTGACCTTCGACGAAGACTTCAAGGAGCCGCTCAGTGTCTCGCCGTGGGGCCCTGGCACGCGCTGGATTGCGCACACGCCCTACGCCGGTGACTTCGGCGACGCCCGGTTCGCCGACCCGAAGCCGGATTTCCCGTTCACGCTCGTGGACGGCATCTTGCGCATCGAGGCGAAGAAGGTCGGCGGCAAGTGGCAGGCGGGCCTGCTCTCCTCGGTGGACCGCAAGGGCGACGGCTTCGCGCAGCAGTACGGCTACTTTGAGATGCGCGCCAAGCTGCCGAAAGGTCCCGGCACCTGGCCCGCGTTCTGGCTGCTCGGCGTGGAGAAGGTCAAAGACAAAGCGAAGACCGGCGTCGAGATCGACATCGTCGAGCAGTACGGCGTCCACCCCAACTCGCTCCACACCTGCCTGCACCTCTGGTACGCCAACAAGAAGCACACCGCCGATCCCGAACACTTCATCGTGGACGGCATGGCCGAGGACTTCCACCGCTACGGTGCTCTGGTCACCGCAGAAAACATCATCTTCTACTTCGATGGCGTCGAACTGCGCCGGATCAAGACGCCCGAAGAGGCGAAGGCCCCGCTCTACCTGCTCGTCAACCTCGCCCTCGGCGGCGGCTGGCCGATCAAGGACACTCCCGATCCCTCGGTCATGCTGGTGGACTATGTCCGCGCCTACGCGAAATGATGCGCCGCCGTCCGCCCCTCAGCACGCATAAGAATTTCACCACAGAGGTCACGGAGAAAAGCCTCCATAAACCTCTGCTTACCTCCGCAACCTCAGTGGTTCCTTCTGCTGATGTCAAACCCGGGAAAAGTCGTGTAGGTCAAAGCTGCTCAGCGAACCTGCCCCGGCGCAAGCGGGCGCTTGACCCTGTTAGACGCCGCGCTTAGGCTGCCATCTACTGCGGCACGGCCGGGCAGGCCGATCCGGATTTTGGAACGCATGCACCCTACTGATCTAGCGCGGTGGCAGCACTCGCACGATTACGCGACGCATTCCGTATCGGCGGAGCGCCGGACGCGGATCGTCATCCTTATCACGGCCGTCATGATGGTGATCGAAATTGTCACGGGGATCAGCTTCAACTCGATGGCCCTGCTGGCCGATGGCTGGCACATGAGCACGCATGTCGCCGCGTTCGTCATCACCGCCGCCGCGTACTACTTCAGCCGCCGCCATGCCGCGGATGCCCGCTATAGTTTTGGCACCGGCAAGATGGGGGTCCTGGGCGGCTTTGCCAGCGCCATCCTCCTCGCGGCCATTGCGCTGCTCATGGCGGGCGAGTCGGTCCACCGCTTTTTCACACCCCTGGCCATTCACTTCAACGAGGCCATCGCGATTGCCGTGATCGGCCTGGCGGTGAACCTCGCCTGTGCCTTCGTCCTGCAAGGCCACGCCCCCGCGCACGATCACGGCCCTCTGGCTCATCATCATCACGACTTGAATCTGAAATCGGCCTATGTGCACGTGCTGGCGGATGCGCTGACCTCCGTCACCGCGATCATCGCCCTGCTGAGCGGCAAGTTCTTCGGGTGGACCTGGCTCGATCCCGTCATGGGACTGGTCGGCAGCGTGATCGTGGCGGTGTGGGCCTACGGTTTGATCCGGGATACGAGCGGCATCTTGCTCGACCGCACGCCCGAGTCCTCCGACCTGCCGGAGGAGCTCCGCAAGGCCGTGGAAAGCGATGGCGACTCGCGGGTGACCGATCTGCACATCTGGCAGGTCGGCGCCGGGAAATACGCGGCCATCGTCACCATCGTCGCGCATCAACCGCAAACCATGGACGCCTATCGAAAGCGGCTCGCGATCCACGAGGAGCTCGCCCATCTCACTATCGAAATCCAGCAGTGCAACGAACACGACAGCCTGCCGCCGGGCGGATAAAATAATCGGTGGCGGGAAACGTTGCATACCGGGCGGATTCACGGTCGCAGGCAGATGCGGTCGATCAAATCCAGAAAGAAACCAATGACGAAATTACGGACACTTTTTGTTCTGGGCATGGCGCTCGCGACGGGCGCGGTGGCACCGGCGGGGCAGAACATGATCGGGCGGCAGAGCCAGAACGAGGGCCTGCCCGCCGCGCCCGCACCGGGGCCGGTCGTCGTGGATGGCAAGCTGGAGGACTGGGACTGGTCGGGGCGCATCTGCTCGTTCGCCGACCAGGGCGTGCGCAACCGCTACGCGGCGGAGACCGCGGCGATGTGGACGCCCGGCGCGCTCTACCTGGCGATCAAGCGGCAGGACCCGACGCCGCTCGTGAACATGGTGGATCCGGAGTTCAACCTCGACGACGGCTGGAAGGGCGACTCCATTCAGCTGCGCATCAACACGGGCGACCAGACGATCTGGCTGACGGGCTGGTATTACACGCCGAAAAAGCAGGCGGTGCTGCACCTCGCCTACTGGAAAGACCGCACCAACTGCCGCGCCGGGCAGGACGTGCTCGTGTTCACCGCGACCAACGACGTCGCGGCGCTGGGGCGCGGTGTCGAGATGGCGTTCCGCGCGGAGCCCGACGGCAAGGGCTATGTGCAGGAAATCAGGCTGCCGTGGGCGCTGCTCTTCAAAAATGTCCCAGCCATCGGACCGGGCCTGCCCTTGCAGATCGGCTTGGAGTTTTTCTGGGGCGACCCGACCGGCAAGACGTGGCCGGTCCACCGCTATGCGGACAACATGCAGCCGGGGATGACGTCGCGGGAGTTCTACTGGTCGGCGTCGAAGGTGTGGGGCGAGGCGGCGCTGCTGGCCAAGGGGCGCCTTGCGCCGCGGCAATACATCAGCGAGGCGGACCGCCTGACCGGCACGCTGCCCTTGCGCGTCACGGTGCCGAAGGCGGCGGCGCGCGTCACGCTCGCGATCAACGACGCGGCCGGCAAGCGTATCCGCAACCTGGCGGGCGATCTCCTGCCCGAGGATTACACGGTGGCCACGGACCGCGACACGCGCACGCTGGAGGTGCCGTGGGACCTGCTCGATGACGGCGGGACGCTGGTGCCGGCGGGCGACTACCGCGTGGCGGGCCTGACGCATGGCGGGCTGGGCGCGGAATACGAGATGTGCTTCTACAACCCTGGCACGCCGCCGTGGGACACCACCGCCGGCAACGGCGCGTGGGGCGCGGACCACTCCGTGCCGCTGCGCGTCGCCCGCGCCGGCGACGGGATGGTGGTGGCTTGGCCGTTTGCCGAGGGCGGCGATGGCATCATCGGCATCGGCCCGGACGACCGGAAGCGGTGGGGCGAAAAGCGCGGCGCGCAGCTGCTGGCGGCCGACGCGGACTCCCTCTATGCGATCCCGGGCGGCTGGCACATCAAGAGCGACGTGCTGATCCGCATGACAAAAAAGAGCGGCGCCTACAAGCCGTTCCAGAAGGACGGGCAGCTGCGGCCGTTCGAGCTGCCGTTCAAGGACCTCTTCGGCAACGAGGACTTCGGCCCCGCCAGCCTCGCGGTGACGGACCGGCAGCTGATCGTCCTGCTCCGCACCAAGAACGAGGCTGCAAACCAGTGCCGGCTGGCATTCCTCGACAAGGACAGCGCCGCGGTACTCAAGCTCGTGGACACGCCGCCGCTGGTTGCGATCGCGGCGGCCGCCGATGGCACGCTGTTCGGCATGGACACGCAGGCGGTCTATCACATCGGCGCAGCGGATGGGAAGCTCGTCCGGATTTCCACGCCGGGCCTGGCGCAGCCAGCCGCGCTCGCCGTGGACAACCAGGCCAATATCGTCGTCGCCGATGTGGGCGCCGACATGCAGGTGAAGGCGTTCACGCCGGCCGGCCAGCCCGCCTATACCTGCGGACGCAAGGGAAGCCGGCCGCTTCGCGGCAAGTTCGATCCGCAGTCGATGCGCGCGATGAGCTCGGTGGCGGTGGACCAGCAGGGTCGGGTGTGGGTGGTGGAGAACTGGGAATATCCGCGCCGCGTCTCGGTGTGGAATCCGCAGGACGGCTCGCTCGTCCGCGACTACATCGGCAACACCGGCTACGCGGCGGTGGGCACGGTGCTGCACGACACGAACCCGAACCTGGCCTACGTCGGGCCGAACGAGCTGGCGCTGGATAAGACCAACCGGGCCTGGCACCTGACGCAGGTCCTCTGGGTGCCGGACGTGGCGGCGGGGGAGGGGCTGGCGATCAGCGCGCAGGATATGGCCCCGGGCAACCATTTCACCGCGACGGTCAACGGCCGGCCGCACGAATATTATTTCTCGCCGCCCTACCGGCCTTACAACGGTTACGTGCTTTATATGGAGTGCGCGAACGGCTGGCAGCCGGTGGCCGCCATCACCACCGTCGGCCGCGTTTGCCGCAGCTTCAACGGCAAGGGCGAGGTCGAGCATCAGCCGTCGGGCGACTTTGCCGATTTGAACGCGTTCGACGTCGTGTTTTGGAATGACCGCAACGGCGATGGCAAGGTGCAGCGCGCCGAATGCGAGGTGGTGAAAACCGATGAGCCGCCCAGCAAGAAGCAGCGCGGCAAGGCGGCCTTGCCGATGAGCAGCGGCTGGGGCGAGCGGATGGTGACGAACTTCGTGTTCTTCATGAACGGCATCAGCAAGGTGGCGCCGCTCAGCTTCAGCGCAGAGGGCGCGCCGGTCTTCGGCCCGCAGAGCCTGACGCAGATGGCCTTCAACGACGCCGGCGACTTCGTGCCGGTCGCGGAGGAAAACCTGCTGCTCTGCCTGAACACCGGCAGCAGCGCGCGCAAGCCGGCGCACCTCGCCGGCTGGGACACGCAGACCGGCGCGCAGCGCTGGCAGTATCCCAACCCCTATCCCGGCGTGCACGGTTCGCACCGCGCCACGATGCCGCAGGCCGGCATGCTCATCGGGCCGTTGCGCATCTGCGGCGTCGCCCAGGTGAACGCGGAGGTCGGCCGCGTCTTCCTCGTCCGCGGCAACCTCGGGCAGGATTATTTCCTGACCACCGACGGGCTGTTCATCGGCGCCATGTTCCAGGACGGACGCCTGCCCGCCGAGCGGCTGCCCGCGAAGGAGGAGCAGCTCGTCGGCATGCCGATGGAAGGCTTCTCGCACGGCGGCGAGCCGTTCAACGGCTGGTTCGGAAAGCAGGCGGACGGCAAGATCCGCATGACCACCGGCTTCCCACGCCAGGCGGGGATGATCCTCACGGTCAACGGCCTCGACAGCATCCGCCGGTTCGCCGGCCCGGCGCTCACGATCAAGGTGGCCGACCTCGCCGCCGCCGACCGCGACAACCAGGCGCGCGCCGCCAAGGCCGCGCCGCCGGCCGCCTACACGGTCAAGCGGCTGGCCGCGCCGCTGAAGGTGGATGGCGTGGGCGGCGAGTGGAAGGATATTCCCGCCCTCGAGATCGCCCGCAAAGGCTTCCCCTTCAAAGGCGCCGCCAAGCTCGCCTACGACGCGCAGAATCTATACCTGCTCTACACCGTCGAGGATCCCTCGCCCTGGCTGAACACGGGCAAGGATTACACGCGCCTGTTCAAGACTGGCGACGCGATCGACCTCCAGCTCTGCATCGATCCGAAGCTGACCGACCGGAAGAAGCGCCGCGACCCGGCGGCGGGCGACGTACGCCTCCTGATCAGCCAGCTCGACAAGAAACCCGTTGCCGTGCTGATGAAGCCCGTGGACAAGGATGCGCCCGCCGGCGCGGCGGTGCAGTACCAGTCACCGGTCGGCGTGAAGAGCTTCGACTGCGTGGAGTTGCTCCGCGCCGCGCAGATCGCCGTGCGCAAGGGCGACGGCCAGTACACCATCGAGGCCGCGCTCCCGCTGGCCGCGCTCGGCCTCGTACCGGAGAAAGGCTTCAAGCTCCGCGGCGATCTCGGCTTCATATCTTCCGACGAGCAGGGGACGCTCAACGTCGCGCGCACCTACTGGGCGAACAAGGACACCAACCTCGTCAACGACCTGCCGCAGGAGGCGTGGCTCAATCCCGAAACCTGGGGCCTGCTGATTTTCGAGTGAGCGTGCGCGAGGCTGAAGTGTTCGGAACAATAGCCGGGGTGTCAGGCCTCGCCATGTTGATGCCGGGGATGCTCTCCGGCCACTCAAAAACCAGATGATTAATCAACGGGACCAGCATGCGCGCTGCCCTTGAAATGAAGTGAAATCCAGCCCAGAAGCATGGACCCAAGCAAGGGGCGCAGTACTCCCGCCACGCTCCACCGCAAGGCGCCCCTTCCGGCAGGGACTCCTTCACTCACGGGATCGTCACGTCAGTGCTTTGACGGCTGTTTTTCCAAGGCTTCCAGTTTGCGCCAGAGGCGGGTGGGCGGTTCCCAGCCGCTGCCGCTGTCGGCCGGTTTGGGGTAGCGCTCCAGTGCGTTGCGGTAGGCGCCGAGTGCGCCGGCGGTATCGCCTTTGTCTTCCAGTGTCAGACCGCGGCACCAGTAACCTTCGTGCCGGGCAGGTTCGGCGGCGATCCAGCGGTCGGCCACGGCCAGCGCAGAGGCGGTGTCGCCGGCGGCGAGCGCGGCAGCGACGCCGGCGAGCGTGGCTTCGCGCGCGTCGCCGGGTGGAGGCGGCACGGTCAATGGCGCGGACTGCACGGTCAGGTCGCCGAGTTTCACGGTCGCCATCACCAGCGCGCCGGGTGGCGGCGCGCCGGCCGCCTCAACGACGCAGCTTAACTGGTGGAAGCTGCCAGGTTGGATTTGCAGTTGGGCCGCTTTGGGTGCAGCCGTGATTTTCCAACCGCTGGTCCATGGTTGTGCAGCTGTGGCGGGCGGATCCTGTCGCTGCAGTTCGAGCGCGGCGGACCAGTCGGCGGGTGCGGCGAGGTTCAGCGGCGGCGGGTTGGTCGCCGGTGGCGAGAGCCGATGGCGGGGTGGGGGCAGCGCGGGCAGCAGCCGGACGTAGAGCATGGCGGGCATATCGCGCGGGCCGGCCAGCCATTCGAGCGCGACGCGGAACGGCGGTTCGGGTTTCAGCGGCGCGCCGACGGCGTGTGTCATCTGCCGGGGTTGCGCCGGCGGCCTGGCCTGCGTGGCGGCGACACCCGCCCTCGCGCTTTCCTGTTTCGCCGGACGGCGCGGGCACGCCGTCAGCACGCAACAGACGGCTGCGAGAGCCAACACGCGAACCAAAAGTCTACCAGCCAGCTTGGTCGCCATTGCGATGATTTCCTTTGATGTCTACGTTTTGGCGGCACTGGCCCGCGCTGGCGTCGCCGCAGAGGGGATAGGGCAGGTCGTGCTCCACGCGTGCGGGCCCGGCGTTGATGCCGGTGCCGGCGCGGTCCTTGCAATAGGCGCTGCGGTCCTCCGCGATGGAGTCGCGCGGAAAACGGTAGAGCACGCGGTCCGCGCCGACAAAGAAGCGCGGCGTGTCGTAGAGCATGGGACACCCCACGTTGCCGGACCATTTGCCGCCGCGCATGGCGACCATGATGGGATTGGCGGTGCGGGCCTCGGCGTCCGTGATGTCCGGCGCATGGCTTTTCCATGTGGCGTATTCGTTGCCATGGTGCATCACGTTGACCGCATGCGCCAGCTCGTGGCCGAGCAGGCAGGCGAGTGAACCGGTGGCGGGTATCCGATCCCCTTCCCGCGGAACGGAACTGGTATTGAGTACGACTTCGGTCACCGTGTTGGGCGAGCCGACGCCCGGCCGCACCTCGCCCTCGTTGCCGGCCAGTGCGCCGGCTCGCAGGCGGATGCCTTTTTGTGGGCCGGTGGTTCCATAGCCGCGATTAAAGTTCACCACGCGGTTGGCGTCATATTCGCCGTCATCGAGCAGCTTCACGTCGAGCTGCAGGTTCTCGAAGCACCCGACGCCACAGCCGATCTCGTCGCGCACGAAGACATCGCGGGTGGTGGGATCCATTTCCGTCCAGCGCCCCCGCTCCACCACGCCGCGGTATTCCTCGAAGAGCGAGAAGCCGTCGCCCGGTTCGTTGGGATCGCCGACATCCTTGGGCTTCGGATCTTTATCGTCGGTGGCAGCCTGGCCCGGCACGCTCCAGTCCTCCTCCCATTGGTCGGCGACGTGGTTGTCGTTCTTGTCCAGCGGCAGCGTGATGCTGGTGGCGCCGTCGGCCGTGGTGGTGCACGTACGCCAGGTGCCGTCCACGTTGACCTCGGCCTTGAGCCGGCCCCACGCGCCATAGTCGCTGGCCTGGATGACCGCCGTCGCGCGGTCGGAGGTGTTGAGCGTCTCGATGATCCATGTGCTGCCTTCAGCGCGTGGCGCTTCGAAACCGGCCTGTCCCGGCACAAAACACAGGTCCGGTTCCGTGCCGCTGCCCGCATTGAGGCACCAACCTTTTTCCGCACTGACCTCGGAAAGCGTGAAGCGGAACTTGCCGACCATTTTCTCCTCCGGCTCGACCCAGGCCGCGATGGAGACGGTATTCGATTTGGGCCCGCCCTGCGGCCGCCAAAATCTATCCGCCTCGTCGAGGTGCGCCTTCACCAGCCGTACGCGCTGCAGCTCCCACGTCATGTCGTTGCGCAGCGTGCGGTCGCGGCCGAGGCTCTTGCCCATCCGCACGCTGCCGTGATAGCTGCCGCTCATCCGGCCGTTCTCCGCGGCGCGCATCTGCTGGTCGTGACCCTCCATGCAGCGGCCGGTGACCCACGGCTTCTTCTCCGTCGCCAGCACCGAGTTGGTCCAACGGCCGGGGTTCAGCGCCAGCGGCAGCTGGCCGATGCCATACTGGAGCATCGCCAGCTTCTTGAAGGAGGTGGAATACGATTTGACGCCGCTGCGTTCCGTGATCGTCGTCAGCAAGGTGGTGTCGAACGCCGGCGGCGGGGTTGCGCCGCAGTTCAGCGCATAGGCGCCGTTCGGCAGCACATCGGCCAGCGGGTCTTTCTCGGCCAGCCGCACGTACATCCACCCCAGCGACAGCACCGGCCCCTGCGCAGCACCCTGGCCGCTGTAGAGATATTCCGTGGTGACATAACCCGTGTCGTGCTTGAAGTAGCCCTGCTCCTTGCCCGACCAGTCGGAGCCGCCGTCGCGCAGCTCGACGAACTGGCCGACAAGCTTGCCGCGCGCGTCGCGGCAGTCCACGCGCCGGCCTTCCGCGAGGCGGATATTCACCTGCCAGCGCGTATCGCCGACGCCGGTCAAACACGCCAGCGGTTCCGCCCAGCAGCGGAAGTCCAATTTGCCCTCCCAGCCGTAGCGTTCCTCGCCCGCGCCCGCCGCCAGCGCCGCGAGCAGAACGGCGGTCCCTATGCTGCACATCCCGAGCTTCAACTTCATGGCGGGCATGATAGGAGACGCGTGCCAGCCCCGCAAGCCCGGCGACCACTCCCGGTTTTCCAAGGCTTGGAAAAGTTCCGGTCCATTTTCCCGAGGCTTGGAAATCCGGAGGCTGACTTCTTCCAAGGCTTGGAAAAACACCTGTTCCGGTTTCCAGCCGAGCCTTGCGAGACGGACAGCCTTGCTGTCAATCCTTGGAAACCGGCGCGGCGATTTGCTATAGCTGAGCGCGGTTAGTCCACCAAAGGGAGCCGACGATGAAATGTTTTGGCACCATGCTGTTGCTCGCGCTGTGCTGCTGCGCCGCGCAGGGCGAAGTGCTCACGATCCGCAACGCCGCGCTGGAGGCGCGCTTCGATACGGCGACCCAACGCCTATCCCTTCTCGCGCAGGGCCGCGCGGTGCTGGCCGAGGGCGAACTGGGCGAACTCGGCGCGTGCAAGGCGCAACGCACGACCCTCGGGGTAAGTCTCTTCGGCGCGGGCGAGGGGCTGGAGCTTGCCGCCGCCGACGGTAAACAGGTCGTGCGGATCGAACTGCGCGAGAAGCTGCCGTTCGCGCTCGTGACGACGACGCTGCGCAACGGCGGCAAGGAGCCGCTCAACATCCGCAGCCTCAAAACCTTTTCCGCGCGCGCCGAACTGGGCGTACCGCTCGCGCAGGTGAAAGCGCACGGCACCGGCGGGTTGCTCGACCCGGACAAGAATACCGGCAGCTACGCGTGGCTTGCGCTCGCCGAGCCGCAATCGCGCAGTGGTTTGGTCGCGGGCTGGCTGACGCATGACCGCGGCAGCGGCGTGCTGTTCTCGCCGGTGACGAACGGGCAGCTGCGGTTGGAGGCGCAGATCGATTACGGCCGCCTGCTCGTCAAACCGGGCGCGACAGTCGCGCTGGAGACGCTCGCGGTCGGCTGGTTCGCCGATGCGCGCCTCGGGCTGGAGGCGTGGGCCGACGCGATCGCACAGCAGTATGCGATCAAGCTGCCGCCGCAGCCTTCGGGCTTCTGCACCTGGTACACCGACAAATATTCCGGCGCGTGCGATGAGCAGCATCTCGCCGTGCTCGCGGAATTCGCGGCAAAGGAACTCAAGCCGTTCGGTTTCGATTTCGTGCAGATCGACGATCACTGGCAGGCGGGCAAGAGCAAGAACGGGCCGTGCCGCGACTTCATGAACGTCAAGGAGAAGGGGCCCTATCCCAACGGCATGAAGCCGACGGCCGACGCCATCAGCAAGCTTGGCCTGACGCCGGGCATCTGGTTCATGCCGTTCGCCGGCACGCCGCAGGACGGCATTTTCCTCGAGCATCCGGAATGGTTCTATCACGACAAGGACGGCAAGCCGTTCGAGGCGCGCTGGGGCGGCGGCTGTCTCGACATGACCGTGCCGGCGGCACGCGACTACCTGACCAAGCTCGTCCATCGCATCGCGCACGAGTGGGGCTATACACTGTTCAAGATGGACGGGCTCTGGACCGGCACGGGCACGCGGCTGATGTACGTGAACAACGGCTACAAGTGGGACGAGATGGGCGAGGCCGTGCCCGCCGATCCGAACAAGACACAGATCGAAGCCTATCGCGACGGCTTCAAGCTCGTGCGCGCGGCGGCCGGGCCGAAGGTGTTTCTGCTCGGCTGCTGTGTCTCGCAAAACATGCGTTCGTTCGGTGGCGCGTTCGGGCTGGTGGACGCGATGCGCGTCGGCCCGGACACCGGCTCCGGCCACATCGGCGCGCCGCACGCCTCGCGGAATTATTTCCTCCACGGCCGCGTCTGGCAGAACGATCCCGACTGCGTCAGCGTCCGCGCCAAGACGCCGCTCGACCAGGCGCGCGTCAACGCCACGTTCACCACGATCACCGGCGATCTCTTCTATAACAGCGACTGGCTGCCCGACCTGCCGGTGGAGCGCCTGGACATCCTCAAGCGCTGCCTGCCCGCGCACGGCCTGCTGCCGCGCCCGGTGGATTTCTTCGAGAACGATCCCGCGCGCATCTGGCTGCTCACCGACACCCGCCGCACACCGCGCCGCGACGTCGTCACGCTGTTCAACTGGGACCAGAAAAATTCCGTGGCCATGGCCTGCACGGCGGAACGCCTGGGCCTGCCGCCCGCGCCGGAATATGTGGCGTTCGACTTCTGGGCGAACAAGTTCGTCGCGCCGTTCCGCGGCGAGCTGCGCGCGACGCTGCCGCCGGCCTCGTGCCGCGTCCTCGCCGTGCGGCCCGCGAGCGAACATCCCCAGCTCATCGGCACGTCGCGTCATGTGACGCAAGGCATGGTCGAAACGCTAGAGGAAAAATGGGACGCCGCTACCAGCACGCTCTCCGGCGTCTGCCGCGCCGTCGCCAACGACCCGCTTGAGCTGCGCGTCTGCGTGCCGGTGGGCGCCAAGTCGTGGCGCGCCGTCGCGCCCGCCGCCGTCCAGCAGGATGGACCGGGCGTCCGCCTGACGCTGACGAGCGCCACGAGCGCCGACGTGAAATGGGAAATCAAGTTCGAGCCGGCCAGCATCGCCGCGCCGCTGCCGGTGGCGGTCAGCGAGCTGAAGGCCAACACCGAGTATGAAGCCGTCGCGCTCGCGTGGAAGGATTCCGGTGCCGACCGCTACCGCATCGTGCGCGACGACGGCGTGACCAACGAGACCGCTGTCGCGCATTTCACCGACGCGCAGATTCCGCACGGCAAAAAGCTCCGCTACACCGTGACCGCGCTCGGCTGGGGCGAGGTCGCCTCCGCGCCCGCCACCGTTGAAGTGGAGACGCCCGCCGAACTCAAGCGGCCCGCCGCGCCGCCCGCGCCGGACATTGCGCTCGACTCCCTCAAGCCCGTCACGGCCAAGACCGGCCACGGCAAACTCACCGCCAACAAATCCAACGACGGCAAGACGCTGACCGTGGATGGGAAAAAATACGAGCGCGGTCTTGGTGCGCACGCCAATGCGCTGTTCGTCTATGCGGTGCCGAAGGGCGCGAAGCGTTTCGTCGCGATCGTCGGCCTTGACGACGAAAGGAAGAGCGATCCGCGTTCCAGCGTGACGTTTGAAGTATATGGCGACGTGAAGGAGATGGGCGAGCCGCCCGTGCTGCTGGCCAAGACGCCGACGCTCGCCTCCAGGACCGTCCGCGCGTGGGCTTTCGATGTCGTGCTCGACGCGCGTTTCAAGGAAATCCGCCTCGTCATCACCGATGCCGGCGACGGCATCGCCAGCGACCACGCCGATATCGTCGGCGCCGGGTTTATGAAATAGCCTTGCGGCTTATTTCTCCAGCAGCCAGCGCACGGCGGCGGCGCGCTCGTTGAACACGCGCACGTTGTAACCCCGGTTCAGGGCGGCGGTCTCGTAGAATTTCAGGTCGTTGGAGGCGTTCGGCGCGGCCGGCAGCAGGATGGCTTCCTTGATGGTGCGCTCCACCGGCAGCGACTCGAAGAACCGGACCAGGTCATAGACATTGAAGAGCGAACCCGCATGTTCGAGGTCCAAGCAGTCGCCGAGGTAGAGGCCGGTGCTGTGCTCGCGCCCGACGACGAGGGTGGCCAGCGCCACCTCGCGCAGTTCTGCGTCCCCGATCAGGCCGGTATAGGTGGTCTCCACGATCCGCGTCTGTTCATCGAACGATATTTTCCACGGCATAAGCGCTGGCCTCCACTGACCGAACCCTAACTTAGGTGATTTTATACCATGCTTTCCGCTTGATTCAACCCCGGGAGTTTGGCGGTGACGGCTGCGCCGGCGCTGTTTATGATGCCGCGCCAGTTTTGAAGGAAAGGCGGAGACCATGAAAACCCGGAACCTGTGTGTGCTGTTGACGGGCCTGCTGGTGCTGGCCGGCGGCGTGTCGGCCGGTGCAGGGCGGACGCGCGAGTCGTTCAACAGCGACTGGCGTTTTGAGCGGTTCGGGCCGATGCCCGACGGCTCGTCGCGGGCGGAGCCGGGGGCGGCAGGGTGGACGCTGGCCGTCACGGCGTCCAGCCAGGAGACCGAGCACGGCAATCCCGCCGAGAACGCGCTGGATGGCGACCCGGCCACGCGCTGGTGCGCCAACGACAAGGGCCAGAAGCAATGGGTGCAGCTCGACCTCGGCCGCACGCAACAGCTCAATCGCGCGCTGGTGCAGTGGGAATTTCCCGAGAAGAAATATGCCTTCGTAATCGAAGGCAGCAACGATGGCCAGGCGTGGCAGCCGTTGCCGGGCGCGGTGCGCTTCGTGCGCGTGCGGACGACGGCGCTGCCGGACGGCAAGTGGGCAAGCATCCGCGAGATCCAGCTCTTCGATGGCGCGGGCCAGGCAATCAAGAACCGGCGCCTTGCCGCCAGCGGCGCGCCCAGCACCGCCGCGTTCGACGACTCCGCGTGGCGCAAGCTCGATGTGCCGCACGACTGGGGCATCGAGGGACCGTTCCGCGCCGACCTCGATAACAACACCGGCAAGTTGCCGTGGAAGGGCATCGGCTGGTATCGCAAGCATTTCGCCCTGCCCGCCGCCGATCAGGGCCAACGCATCTTCGTGGACTTCGATGGTGCGATGGCCAATGCGCAGGTCTGGCTCAACGGCGAGCCGATCGGCGGCTGGCCCTACGGCTACCAGCCCTTCCGCGTCGAGCTGACCGACAAGGTGAAGTTCGGCGCCGAGAACGTCATCGCCGTGCGCCTCGACACCGCACACTGGGGTTCGCGCTGGTATCCGGGCGCGGGGCTCTACCGCAACGTCTGGCTCGTCAAGACCGCGCCGGTGCACGTCGCGCACTGGGGCGTTTTTGTGAGCACGCCGGTGGTCAGCGACAAAAAAGGCGAAGCGCAGGTCACGACGACGCTTGAGAACCAGGGTGGCCAGGACGCGGCTGTCACGCTGGATGTGGCGCTGCTCGAAGCGACGTCCGACGGTGCGCCCGGCAAGCAAGTCGCGCGTATCAGCAGCGGGAACATCGCCGTTGCCGCCGGCAAGTCGGCCGAATCCAGCCTTCCCGTTACGCTGCCAAATCCGAAGCGCTGGGACCTGGCGACGCCGAACCTCTACATCGCCCGCGTGGCGCTGAGCGTCGGCGGCCAGGTCGTGGACGTCTATGACCAGCCGTTCGGTTTCCGCACGATCGAGTTCACCGCGCGCGACGGCTTCAAGCTCAACGGCAGGCGCGTGCAGCTCAACGGCACGTGCAACCATCACGACCTCGGCCCGCTGGGCGCGGCGTTCAACACGCGCGCCCAGGAGCGGCAGCTCGAAATCCTCAAGGAGATGGGCAACAACGCGTTGCGCACCTCCCACAATCCGCCCGCGCCGGAATTCTGCGAACTCGCCGACCGCATGGGCCTCCTCGTTCAGTGCGAGGCGTTCGACTGCTGGCGCGGGGGCAAGACGGCGAACGATTACGCGCACCTGTTCGACGCGTGGCACGAGAAGGATCTGCAGGCCATGGTGCGCCGCGAGCGCAACCATCCGAGCGTGATCATGTGGAGCATCGGCAACGAAATCCGCGAGCAGAACGGCCCGGAGCTCGCGAAGCCCTTGGCCGATATCGTCCGGCGCGAGGACCCGACGCGCCCCGTCACCGCCGGCTGCAATCACGACAAGGCCGGCATCAACGGCTTCCAGACCGCGGTGGACGTCTTCGGTCTGAACTATCACACCGGCAGCTTCGGCAAACTGCTCGCGCATCCCGGCAACGAAAAGAAACCGATGCTGTCGAGCGAATCGTCCTCGTGCATCAGCTCGCGCGGCGAATATTTCTTCCCGGTGCAGAAGGGCGGTCCGTCGCGCGTCAACTTCCAGGTCTCGTCCTACGACGTGGACGTCCCCGGCTGGGCGCAGACGCCCGACGAGGAGTTTGCCGCGCTCGACAAGAACCCCGCCTTCGCCGGCGAGTTCGTCTGGACCGGCTTCGACTACCTCGGCGAGCCGACGCCCTACAACAGCGACGCGAGCAACCTGCTCAACTTCTCCGACCCCGCCCAGCGCGCCGCCATGCAAAAAGAACTGACCGCACTCGGCAAGCTCAAGGTGCCGAGCGCGAGCAGCTACTTTGGCATCCTCGACCTCTGCGGCTTCAAGAAGGACCGCTTCTACAGCTACCAGGCGCGCTGGCGCCCGGAGCTGCCGATGGCGCACATCTTCCCGCACTGGAACTGGGCCGAGCGCACCGGGCAGGTCACGCCCGTCCATGTCTACACCTCTGGCGATGCAGCCGAACTCTTTCTCAACGGCCAGTCGCTCGGTAAAAAAGCGCGCGGCCCGTTCGAGTACCGCCTGCGCTGGGACGACGTGGTCTATCAACCCGGCGAGCTGAAAATCGTCGCCTATAAAAAAGGCAAAGCATGGGCGACTGACGTGGTCAAAACCACCGGCGCAGCGGAACAGGTGCAGCTCGCCGTGGATCGCGCCGAGATCCGCGCCGACGGGCGCGATCTCGCCTTTGTCACGGTCACCATCGCCGACAAGGACGGCTTGCTTGTCCCGCGCACGCACAACCCGGTGAAGTTTACGGTGAGCGGACCGGGTGAACTGGTCGCCGTCGGCAACGGCGACGCCGCCAGCCATGAGCCGTTCATCGCGCTGCAGCGCAAGGCCTTCAACGGCCTCTGCCTCGCGATCGTCCGCGCCAAGTCCGGCCAGGCCGGCGCCATCAAGCTCACCGCGCAGGCCGACGGTCTGCGCAGCGCCGAGATCACCATCCGCAGCCACGAGTGAGGCGGAGTCTTGGCGGAGGCCCGTGGGCGCCGCCAGGCGCCGCCCTGATGCCCGGCGCGCATTTCCAAGGCGTATTTCCAAGACCATTTCCAAGACTTGGAAAACCGCGGCGGGCCGATTATGCTCCCCGCGGCAACAAGCCGGAGGCAACTATGAAACGGTGGCTCGCATGCGGATTGGCAGTGTGTTTCGGATGGCAGGGTGCGGCGCAGGCGCAAACCGGTCTCGGCAGTTTGCGGAATATACCGAAGCCCAAACCCATGGAAGTCAAGGTCCCGAGGTCGATCGAGCGGATCAAGGACTGGGACAAGGTGAAGGGCGAGGCGAAAGCCAAGAAGAAACCCGTCGCCCTCGTCCTGAGCGAGGAAGGCGCCAAGAAAGGCACCTTGGCTCAGGATACGCAGTTCGCTCTGCAGCGCGCGCGCTCGATGGGCATCGTGATCTATGCCGACATCAAGGACCTCAAGGCGCTGCCCGGGCAGGTCGGCGAAACCGCCGGGAGCTATCGGGACGCGCTGCCCACGATGATCTTCGTGGACCCGGAGACGGAGGGCGTCATCGTCGCCGTCAAGCACAACAAGGAGCAGAACGACTGGAACAAGGAAATCAGCGCCGCGAAGAAGACGTTGAACGGCGAAGCGCCCGCCGACAAGACGGATAAGGATGCCAACAAGGACACGAAGAAGAAATGACCGGCATCATCGGTGTCATTCCGGCGCGCTGGGGCTCGACGCGGTTCCCCGGCAAGATTCTGTTCCCGATCCTCGGCAAGCCCCTGCTGCAATGGGTCGTCGAGCGCGCGCGGCTGGCGCAAGCGCTCGACCGCCTGCTGGTGGCGACCGACGACGAGCGCATCTGCGCCGCCGCCCAGACCTTTGGCGCGGAGGTTGTCATGACCTCGCCCGACCATCCCTCCGGCACCGATCGCATCGCCGAGGCGGTGCGCGGCTGCGCCGCCGACGTGGTCATCAACATCCAGGGCGACGAGCCGCTGATCGATCCGGCCTTGATTGACGAACTCGGCCGGACGCTCGCCGCCGACCGCACGTGGGACATGGCGACCGCGGCCGCGCCGATCCGCGAGACGCGCGATTTGGCCGCGTCCAGCGTGGTCAAGGTGGTGCGGGCCCGGGACGGCGCCGCCCTCTATTTTTCGCGCGCGACGATCCCGTTCGTCCGCGACGCCGCGGAGGGCGCGGCGCCGGCCGGCCTGCACTGGCGGCATATCGGCATCTATGCCTATCGCCGCACGTTCCTCGAACGGCTGGTGCAGGAGCCGCCGTGCGTGTTGGAGCAGACGGAGAAGCTCGAGCAACTCCGCGCCTTGTGGCTCGGCTGCCGGATGAAGGTGCTGGAAACCAACGACGTCGGCCTGGGCGTGGATACGCCGGAGGACGTCGGCCGCGCCGAGCAGGCGCTGCGGCGGAGCGGAGTGATGCAGGTTGGGTGACGAGTGATCAGAGCATGAGTAATCAGCCGCCCCCAATAAAGCTTAGGGCTGCTCTCCACGTCCAGAGCGCCAACACGCCAATACCCCAACGCTCCATTTCTTCGCTCTCGGGAGTCATGTCATGACCAAACAAGTTCGAGTAGGTCCGGTCCGGTTCGGCGGCGGCGCGCCGCTGGCGCTGATTGCCGGCCCGTGCGTCATCGAGAGCCGTGCCGGCTGCCTTGCGCTGGCCGGCCAGCTGGCCAAGCTGGCGCGTGCGGAAAAGATACCGTTCATCTTCAAAGCGTCGTTCGACAAGGCGAACCGGACCTCGCTCAACTCCTATCGCGGCCCGGGCCTCGTCCGGGGCCTGGAGATTTTGCGCGAGGTGAAGGAAAAATATGGCGTGCCGGTCCTGACCGATGTGCACGAGGTGGCCCAGGTGGCGCCGGCCGCCGCGGTTGTCGACGTGCTGCAAATTCCGGCGTTCCTCTGCCGCCAGACCGACCTGTTGCTGGCCGCCGGCGCCAGCGGCGCGGTGGTCAACATCAAGAAGGGCCAGTTCCTGGCGCCGCGGGACATGCGCCACGCGATCGCCAAGGTCGAGAGCACGGGCAACCGGCGCATCCTCATCACCGAGCGCGGCGCCAGCTTTGGCTATAACAACCTCGTGGCCGACATGCGTAGCCTGCTGCTGCTGCGCGAGCTGGGCTACCCGGTGATCTTCGACGCGACGCACAGCGTGCAGCTGCCCGGCGGCGCGGGCGCGGTCTCCGGCGGCGACGGGCGCTTTGCGCCGGCGCTGGCGCGCGCGGCGGTGGCGACCGGCTGCGACGGGGTCTTCCTCGAAACGCATGTCAACCCGCCCGCGGCGTTGAGCGATGCCGCCAACGCCATCGCCTTGGCCGCGCTGAAAAAACTGTGGCGGCAGTTGATCGCCATTGACGGCATCGTGTAGCGGGGTTAACGTCTGCCGGAAATGAAAAGCGGCCGCATGATCCTGCAGAAAAAAAGCATTCTCGTATTCGGTGCGCTGGCCGTCGGCGTGTGTCTCGCGCTGGCGCAAACCACCGACCGGCAGGTGATCACGGGGCTGCGGGTGCCGGAATACGACGATCAGGGCCGCCTGAAGAGCCTGCTGCGCGGCGACCATGCCACCATCCCCCTGAGCGGCCCGATCGAGGTCCAGCAGCTCAAATACGAGGTGTTCGGCAGCGGCACGCAGGCCGATGTGCGCATCACGGCGCCGCAGTGCCTCTATGACCGCGAGCACGGCACGGCCAATTCGACCGGCGCGGTGTGCATCGCCCGGCCCGACATGATCATCACCGGCACAGGTTTCGATTTCGACCGGCGCAGCGAGCGGATGGTGATCAAGCACCAGGTACGCGTCGTGCTCAAGGGCGCGCGCAAGCAGGAAGGATTCATACCGTGAAGAAGTTTTATCTGTATGCGTTGCTGGGTCTTGGGCTGGCGGCCGGCGGCGTCTACGCCGCCGACAAGAAGGTTGCGGCCAAACCAGCCGAGGCCGAGGAGGAAGTGACGATCATCACCTCCGACCAGCTCACGGCCGACTATAAACAGCATTTTGCGCTGTTCGAGGGCCACGTCGTCGTTACCGACCCGCAGATGCAGCTGACGTCCGAAAAGCTGACCTTGACGTTCGACACCAACAACAAGATCAAGACGATCAAGGCCGAGGGCAAGGTCAACATCCGCCAGACCGACAAGCTGGCGAAGTCCGACGTGGCGACCTACGACATTGACTCCGGCAAGATCGTACTCTCCGGCAAGCCGCGCGTGATGCGCGGCAAGGATATGCTCGAAGGCGAGATCATCACCATGTTCCGCAACGAGAGCCGGATCCTGGTCCATCCGCGGGCGCGGCTCGTGGTCTATCCGGAAAAAGGTGGCGCGCGTGAGCAATTCTTCGGCAACGAAAAATAGCGGCACGCTGGCCGAGACGCGCGAGCTGGTCAAGGCCTACCATCGGCGGCGGGTCGTCAACGGCGTCAACATCAGCGTCAACCGCGGCGAGATCGTCGGCCTGCTCGGCCCGAACGGCGCGGGCAAGACGACGAGCTTCTACATGATCGTCGGCCTGATCCAGCCGACGGAGGGCCAGGTTTTCTTCCAGGGGCAGGACGTGACCACCGCCCCGATGTTCCGCCGCGCGCGCATGGGCTTGGGCTACCTGTCGCAGGAACCGAGCATTTTCCGGCAATTGACGGTCGAAGAGAATGTGCTGGCCATTCTCGAGACCCTGCCGCTCTCCGGCCGCGAACGCCGCCAGCGGCTCGGCGAGCTGCTCGACGAGCTGAAGATTGCGCACCTCGCCAAGCAGAAGGCCTACACGCTCTCCGGCGGCGAGCGGCGCCGGCTGGAGATCACCCGCGCGTTGGTGACAAACCCGGCACTGATCCTGCTGGATGAACCGTTCAGCGGCGTGGATCCGCTGGCGGTCTACGATGTGCAACAGATCATCATCGGCCTCAAGGCCAAGGGCTTGGGAATTTTGATCACCGACCACAACGTCCGGGAGACGCTGGCGGTGGTGGATCGCGCGTACCTGATTTGCGAAGGCAAGGTTTTGCGCGAAGGTACCAGCAGCTTTTTGATCAATGATCCGATGAGCCGCGAGCTGTACCTCGGTCCGCGGTTCAGCATGTGAGCAAACAAACCAGGAACAGGAGGCAGACCATGCAGATTACTGTCACCGGCCGGCATATGGAAGTCACGGAGTCGCTGCGCGACTTTGCACTCGAACGCGTTGAGCATGAACTGGCCGATTTTCCGCGCATCCTGCATGCGCATGTGATTCTGGCGGTCGAAAAGCATCGGCAGATCGCCGAGGTCGTTGTTCAGGGCCCGCATCATCTGCGCGTCGAAGCCAAGGAAGAGGCGAACGACATGTATGCCTCCATCACCGGCGCCGTCGAGAAAACCGCCCGGCAGATCGAGCGCCAGACCGAAAAATGGCAGAACCACAAGGGCAAGGAGCCGCTCTCCCACGTCGAAGCCCGCACTGGCGTCGCGGAACTATGAAGTCGGTGCGGGCGGCGCAAGCCGCCCGCACTGCGTTGGTAAAAAAACAAATCCGTCCCGGCCGTTGCGGCGTCAGGGCTTTCCCGGCCCTCTGAAAAGCGCAGTTGGCCGCGCAAATATTCCGCGTCAACGGATGGCCTGCTTGGGCGGGCTGCCGTGGCGCGTCCGCGCTGCGGCGCGGCTTCGTCCCCTGGCTTGGTCGGCACCCGCCCTTTCACCCTCGTCCATTGTTCTTGAAAATAATTTCGTATCCCGGCCGGCGAGATCTCACTTTTGCGGCAGGCGGAGTGTGCCGTCGGGGCGCTTGAGGTCGATGATGCGCCCGTCGTGAGCGCCGTGGATGCCCTCGCTGGAGTTCAGCTCGATGGCGCAGGTGGTGTTGCTGCTGTCCACGGCGAAGGCGACCGGCGTGTTTGTGGAGTTGTTCACCGGATACCAGAAATAGGCGTGGTTGCGGCGCAGCACGGTGGCGTCGGCGCTGGCGGCGACGTGATAGGCGGTCGTGGCATCGCGTACCACATTGAACTCGACGATGGTTCCGGCGACGGAGGCGGAGGTGTCGCCCACGCCCTTGGCGGGACTGCGGCTGGTAAGGACGACGCCATCGGTGCGGCTGCGGATGAAGGAGTTGTGCCGCAGGACGTTGCCGAGCGCGCGCGGAAACTCGACCGGCAGCGCGGCGGAGTCGCCGCTGGTGACCAGCGCGCCGGCGCTGCATTCCTCGGTGCGGTTGCCTTCGGCCACATTCCAGAACAGCGGGCTGATGCCGCGGTTCCACGTGCGCGGCATCGAGGAGGCCAGGGTCGTGCCGTTGCCGTAAAGATACAGGCCCGGCTTGCGCTGCCGCGCGATGGTGTTGCCGGCGATGATGTTTTCCACGCACGAAATCCACAGCTGGATGCCGGTCATGCCGTCGGGGGTGTGATTGCCGACGATCAAGTTTTGGTGAAACATCGTCGCGACCGCGACGACGCTGCCCGCGGCGGGCGCGCTGCGCCACGGCCGGTCGAGCACCAGCTTTTCTTCGGTGCGTGCGACCACGCGCCGCGTCTGGCCCTGGCCGCGGCCGGAAAGAATCGTGACGAAATATTCGCGGAGCGGCGGCTCGCCGGAGCCGTCGTCCACGGCCGGTGGCCAGTAGGGCGTCTCTTGGCCTGCGGCATCGTGCGCGAGCTGCTCGCGCTTGACGTTGCCTAGCCGGTTGTCTGGCGTCGCGGGCAGGGTCTTCGGCAGCGTCACGCTCTGCCCATCGGCGGCGGCGAGCGGCCCGAAGTAGGCGGTGCGGTGGTTGCCCTCGAACAAGATCGTTTCGCCCACATTCTGGTCGGTGCCCGCGACACCGCCGAAGCGCGCCTGGCCCGCGCCCGTGGCGGCGCCGGGCGCTGCCGGCGCCTCGACGCCGTTGTGCGCGATCCAGTTATGGATGATCGAGCCGTGGCCGGTGGAGAACCAGAGCAGGCGGCGGGCGGTCGGTCCGCCCGCCGCCGCGCCAGGTGGCGCGGCGATCACGTTGTGCTCGACGATGCACTCCTCGATCGGCTCGCAGCGGCCGAGGATCGCGGCCTCGGCATTGCCGCCGAAGCGCGTGACCGGGACGAGGCGGTTGCCGCTGAACGTGCAGCGGCGCGCGCCGGAGATGAACAGGGGAGTGCGTCCGAAGATTTCGCAATCGCTGACGGCCGCGCGTTCGGCGTTGTGCACTAGCACGCCGCAGTTCTCGGCCTGCTTGCCGTCGCAATCGGCGATGCGGAGGCGCCGGACGCGGTTGTCGCCCTGCCACGCGAGCGGCGAGGGTGACCGGATGGCGACGCCGATGTTCAGCCGCGCATCGCCGAGCACGGTCAGGTCGCTGACGCCGGCGCCGTCGCCCGCGAGCCAGAGGGCCGCATGGTCGCCGCCGGGCAGCGTGCCATCCTTGGCGGCGAAACGGGTGCAGTCCTCGCCCTGCACCACGACGACGGCCGGTGAATTTTCCGGCGGCGGGGTTTGCGTCGGCGCGAACTGTTGATCGAGCGCGAACACGAACGCGTCGAGCGAGGCGCCGCCGCCCTTGACGTTTTTCCAGACCAAGGTGTGCTGGCCGGCCGCCAGGTTGAGCTCCGCCGACTTCGTCCACTTGAAAGCGCCGAAGCTGCCCGTGTTCTCAAGCCCCTTGAGCCAGACCGGTGCTCCGCCGTCGACGGCGAGCGTGTAGCAGCCGCTGACGCCGGGCCGCTTCCACGGGCTCATGTCGGTGCCATAGCGCACCCAGACGGTCCACGTGCCGGTGGCGGGCATGTCGAGCTGGTATTCCATGGTGTCGCCGGGCGTGTGGATCGCGCCGGGCGCCTGGCCCCAGCCGCCGCCGCTGAGGCGCGGCAGCGGGACCGCCGGGTCGTGAGTGAACTGCAGCCGCGTCTCTTCGCGGCCCGCGCCCGCGAGGCGCACGCCGGCGGGGATGCGCAGCGTGATGGCCACCTTGAAGGTGCCGGCGGGCAGGCGCACCGTGCCGCCGCCGCGCGCGGCTTGCGCCGTGAGCGCGGCCTGGAGCTCTGCGCCCTCGGCCGGCAACAGCGTGGCCTTTTCCGAGGGGCTGAAGAGACTGTTCGCCCTCTTGTCCTTGGCCGGCATTACCCGCAAGGCCACCGGGCCGCCCCAGCCGGACGCGCCGCCGCTGCCGGCATGCAGCCAGACCTGATAATCGCCCGGTGCCAGCTCCAGCGGCAGCTGGAAGGTGACTTCGTAGTCGTTCGCCTGCGTCACCTCGGCCCAGCGGCTCGGCTGGCCCGGCTGGGCGAGGCAGACGAAAGCGCGCGCGCCATCCGGCCGGCGCGCGAGGTTGCGCCCGAAGACGCGGACGGCGGCGCCGGCCGCCGCGCGATCCGGGCTGCACCACCACGGCTGCGGCGCGTTGAGCATGACCGGCGCGGAATAGCCGCGCGCGTTTTTCGCCCACACCAGGAACAGCCCGTCCTGCGCCTTCTGCGGCAGCGTCGCCGCGAGCAGGCCGTTGGTCAGGAACTGCACGTGCGGTTTCCACTCCTGCCCGGCCGGCGACTGCGCGCTCCCGCCCCAGACGGAAAGATTCGTGGTGAGGTCCGCGCCGACGAGCAGGAACGTCTCGTCCGGTCCCGCCGCGGCGCTGTGCTCGAAGATCAGCGGCGCGCCCTCGGCCGTCGGATGCGCAGGAAACTCATACGGGTTGCCGGGCGCAACAAGCTCCGGCGCGGCGCAGGCCGCGCGGCCGAGGACGAGGGACAAGAGCAGGGCGTGCAAGCGCATGACACGGTTCCTTTCGTGGCGATGAGCAGGGACTATATCGGAAAGCCGCGCACTTTTCCAAGGCTTGGAAAAACGCGCGGGGATTTTTCCAAGCCTTGGAAAAGCAGACCTTGGAGGGTTCCGGGCGGAAGCATCTCGTCAGGCCCGCAGGAAAGCCACCGGCGCATACGGCGCACCGAGGACCACGCGGCTGTCGAGGCCGAGCCAGCGGTCGAGCAGCGTCGCATAGACCCGCCGGAAGTCGGTGTGGACTTTTTGCGCGTCCTGGTCGAGGTCGGCCAGGCTGGGATGTACTCCGACCAGCCCGCCCTGCACGCGGCCGCCGGCCACGAAGACCGGCTGGGCGGAGCCATGACCCGTGCCGCGCCGTCCATTCTCGTGCAGCGTGCGACCGAACTCGGAAAAGGTCAGCAACGCCACGCGGTCGAACAGCTGGTCGCGCTGGAGGTCGCGCGCAAACGCGGCGATGGAGGCCGAGAGCTGCTCGAGCAGCGAGCAGTGGTTGCCCAGCTGGCCGGCGTGGTTGTCGAAGCCGCCGATGCCGCCGCCGCCCAGCTCGGTGAAGTAGATCCGGATCCCGGCATCCGCGCGGATGAGTTGCGCGATGGTGCGGAGCTCGTCGGCCAGCCGGTACTGCGGATAGTCGCCGGCGCCCGCCCGCCGCACAGCCTCGATGCGCCGGCTGGTGGCCTGCGCCGCGGCCGTCGCCTGCCGGGCATGGTCCAACAGGGCTGCACCGGGCCCAGCCGCCAGTGGTTCTTCCGGCGGGCAGACCAGATCGCGCGACGTGCGCAGCGACGGCACGATGACGCGCTCGGCATTCGAGGCGAACGGTTGCGGGATGGCGCCGATGAAGGCGGCGGGCAGGTTCGCGGAGTCCGGATTCCACAGCTGATCGGCGGCGCGGCCGAGCCAGCCGGTCGGCGGGCCGGGTGGCTGCGGCTCAGCGGTGTGCCACATGTGCAGCGCCCCGGGATGGTTGCGGTCGGACTTCGCATGGCCGACACCCTGCACGATGGCGAGCTGCCCCTCGGCGTGCAGCCGGGCGAAGCCCTCCATGCGCGGATGGAAGGCGAGCTGGTCGTTGATGCGCTGCGCCTGGGCGGCAACCTGCCGCAGCGTCGGGCGGCTTTGGTGATAGAGGTCATCGGCAAACGGGATGACAGTATTGAGGCCGTCGTTGCCGCCGGAAAGCTGCAGCACCACCAGGATGGTTTCGTCTTTACCGGGCGTCAGCGCCAGCGCGGAGCGCGTCAGCAGCCGCGGCGCACTCGCGGCGAGGGCGAGCATCGCGCCGACCTTCAAAAAATTACGTCGTGTTGTCACAGGGAAACCTCAATAGCCACAAAAGGGTGCAAAGAGCGCAAGGAGACTGGTGCCCAGCTTTGCTATCTGCGTTTGATTTGAACTGAGAATAAACTTCTTAATCTGGAAGCGATTGCTGCCAAAGTTGATCAGGAGACCGTCCTCAATACGTGCGGATTTCAGATAGCCAAGTATCTGGGCTTCGTGTTCAACCCCAAAGCTGCTGCAGGCCTTGAGCTCGACAATCAATTGCTTTTCCACGAGCAAATCGGCGAAATACTCGCCAAGGATTGTGCCGTCTTCGTCATAGACTCTCAGCGGGTGTTGCTGTTTCACGTCCAGGCCCAGTTTGCGCAAGCGGTGGGCCAACGCATTTTCATACACTTTTTCCAGATGCCCATATCCGTGATAGAGGTGAATGGCATAGGCTGTCTCGCGCACAACGTCGCACAATTCCTTGGGGGTCCTCATGATGCTCTCCTCCGCTTTGTGATCTTTGCGTCCTTTTGTGGCTATTACGCCAGTTGAAACTCCGGTTGGGCGGCGGTGGCGTAGGCGGCGCGGCGGGCGTCCGGCTCGTGGCCCGGCGTGGTTTCGTCCTGCAGGTAGAGTTTCGCGAAGAAGCTCGCGGCCGGCTGTCCATGCTTCTGTGCGATGGCGGCGAGGTTGAGGTTTTCGATATAGGGCCCGCCGCGCAGCAGCGCATCGGCCAGCCGGAGGCGGCCGGCGACGGTCGCGGGGTTGAGCCAGTTGCGCCCGCCGCTCCAGCCTTTGACTGTCGGCGGATGCAACAGGCTCTGGCCGAGGCCCGCGAGCGCATCGCCGAGCGGCTGGGTGGCGATGGAAAGTTCCAAGCCTTGTACCAGGCCGAGCGCATATTCGACCGGGCTCTTCACGCGCTGGCGGACGGCGGACGGCGAGAAGAAAAGGTTCGAGCGCAACATCGTCTCGACCAGCGCGAACGTGTCGTAATTTTTCGCATACGCCATCACGAGCGGCGCGAGCAGCGCGGCCTCCGGCTCGGCGGATTCGGAGATCAGCCAGCGATATAGTTTGCGGACCACCGTGGCGGCGGTTGCGGGCTGCTCGAGCACCAGCCGCGCGATGTCATCGCCGTCGAAATTGCCTGTGCGGCCCAGTACCTGCTTGCTGCCGGCGTCGTGCTCGCGCTCGATGTAGCGCAGTCCGTCGGCATAGATGAACCAGCCGGTGAAGGCGCGCGCGGCCTCGCGGACATCCGGTTCGGCGGCGGTCTCCAAGTGGGCCTCGAGCAACCAGCGGGCCAGTCCGGGACTGGGCTGGATCTTCCGGTTGGCCTTGGCCTGGTGCGAGGCAAACATCGCGGCCTCGCGGACGAGCCCGGCGAGCAGGGCGCGAAAATCGCCGAGCGCATGGCGGCGGAGCCCTTGCAGGTAATGCTGCATCGCCGGGGCGCTTTCCGCCTTGGCATTGTCCGCGGCGCAGTGGCCGTGCCAGAACAGCGTCAGCTTTTCCAGCAGCGGATGCGGCGTGCGGAGCATCCGCTGGAGCCACCACGCGCGCAGCTCGGTGGCGCTGCGGTCGTCGCCGGGCGGTGTTTCGTATTCGTCGAGCTGCCGGTTGAAAGCGGCGACATCGGCCGCGGGTCGCAGCAGCCCGTCGAGCGTTTTCTGCGGCCCCTCGGCCAGCGCACGCTGGAGCTGCGGCCACGACGCGCCGAAGGCGGCGCGGCGGTAGAGGTGCCCGGCGAGCGCGAGGGTCCACGGCTGGCGCGCGTCGGGCTCAAAGCGCGCCCACGCCTGCTGCGGATCAAGTGCGGAGGGGAGGGCCATGGCAGACCTCACGGGGTTTGCGCAACTCTCGGTGCGGCGGGCGGCCAGTTGAAATCCAAGTCCAGCTGCGCCTGCTGCGGGCCGGTGGTCAGGCGCGCGCTGCGGATGAAGTCGGCCAGCCCGATGAGCCCGTCAATTTGCGCCCCGTTGTCCTTGGCCTCGCCACCTTTGAGCATGTTCTGCTTGACCATGAACCCGCGGTTGGCGCGCAGCGCGGCCGCGACCTTCCCGCCCTCGAGCTCCAGCACGCCGTGCAGCTGCGCCCGCGGCGCCACCGGCTGCTGGCCCTCGTGGGCGAGCGCGTCCATCAGGTCGCGCGCGAGGCCGTCGGTCGAGCTGAGGATCAGGTAGTTGCCCGGCATCGCGAGCGCGGGGCGGAAGTTATAGCGCACGTCCAGCTTGGTGAGGTCCTTGGCGTAGCCGGTGGAGAAGCGCGCGACGCTGAACGGGATGCCGTTGTGCACCGGCCGGTCGATGATGAACCCTGGCTCGGCGCGCTGGCCGCGCGTAAAGCTCGCCATGCCGACCGCCTTCTGCCACGCCTCCTCCATGGTCTCGCGGAACTGCTCCGGGTGCCGCAGCTGCAGCACGACGGCGAAGGCGGGCAGCTGGTAGACCGGCGTGCCGCCGGCCGGGTCGAACTGCTGCTGCGCGGCGACGAAGCGGAGGTGCGGCTGCGCCTGCGCCAGCACATCGTCGGTCAGGTCGCGCCCGCTGAAGAAGATGCCCATCATGTTCTCGAAGAAGATCAGGCCGGACGTGCGCTCCGGGAAGAGCTGGTCCTTCGCCGCATAGAAGCGGTGCAGGTCGCGGTAGAGGCTCAGCGCGGCGATCTGCCGCGGCACGGTCAGATTCGGCAGCGCGCCTGCGGCCGGCGTCGCCGGCAGCGCGAAGGCGGCGGGCGAGTTCGTGCCCGCGGGCGCGGCATCGGAGGACAGCTGCAGCGCGAGCCCGTGCGGCTTGACGTGCAGGCCGATGGCGATCCAGTTGGCGGCGCCTGCGGTTTCGCCCAAGCCCGCAAAGAGCAGCGCGCCCAGCGGATTGCCGCCGCCCGGCTGCAGCGCCTTGGCGATACCGGGCGCGAGCTTCAGCGCCCGCATGTTGAGGTAGAGCATGCCGGCCGCGCCGGGGCCGACGGCGCGGCGCGCGGCCTGATAGTCGGCCGCCGCCGCGAGATTGCCACCTTGGGCCGTGCTTTGCAGCGCGGACTCCAGCGTCTCCAGATTCTTCGCCCATAGCAGGCGCCGGCCCGCGATCACGTGCGCCTCGTTCTTGCCGAGCGAATACGCCGTCGCGTTGCCGAGCTGCCGCGACGTGGCCGGGCTGGGCTTGCCGGCGAGCGCGGCCTGGTTCTGCGCGCAGTTCCAGAGCAGCGTATGCAGCTGGCGCAGCATCGTTTCATCTTCCGCCTCGGCGACGAACACCGTGCGCTGCTGGGGGTAGAGACCGAGCGCGACGCCACCACCGGTGAGCTTCTGCAGCGCCGTCGGCCAGTCGGCCCCCAGCTGTGTCTCCAAGAACTGCACGAGCACCTGGAACTGCTGGAATTCCGGTTTTGCGGTGGCGCGCTGGAGGGCGGGCGCCAGGGCCAGCGTGGCGCGCGTCTCCTTTTCGAGCAGCGGGCCGAGCACGGCGCGCGGCTGGAAGATTTCGAGTGCCGCGATGGCCTGCGCCGGCAGCGCCTGTGCCGCCGACTCCGCCGCGGCCGCGCGCCCTGCCAGCAACGCCAGGCACAATCCCAACAGCATATTTTTGCTCATGAAGATGACCTTTCGCCCACCTCTACGCCGAAACCGCCGCCAAGGTTACAGCCGCGCGGGAATTAGCCGGGGAGGGAAAACGGAAGGTGACAAGCCTCCAGCCGTTGGCAGCCGAGGCGACACCTTTCCAAGGTTTGGAAAAGGTACGGGCGGCGTTTTCCAACCCTTGGGAAAGCGCCGCCCGTGATCCTGCGCCGAAATTATTTCGAGCGCACGACGGTGCCCGTCGGCGGATTCTTTTCGCCGTCGGTCACCGCGCAATAGGAGAATTTCTTATCCACCTTGGAGACCTTCAGCTTGCCGATGGTCCGGCCCTCTTCCTTGCCGAGGATGGCGCCGGTGTCGGGGTCGGTGATGGTCTTGCCTTCGGCGCCCATGACGAGCTCCTGGCCGACTTCCACCCCGAACTCGCTACCACGGTTGATCAGGACCGAGCCGCTGTCGCTGGTCTTGATGACGGCGCCCTCGAAGGGGAACTCTTCCATCTTCTTGGCGATGAACTCGGCGGCCTGGTTGATGCAGTCCTGCGCGGCCTGTCCGAGCGGCGTCTTCTTGAAGCCGCCGAGGTCGGTGCTGACGCCGGCGATATCGAGGCCGACCTTGAGATCCGTCTTGCCGGCCTTGCCGACGATGCTTTCCTTGGCGACGATTTCGCCGGTGGTGGTGTCAACCAGTTTGACGATGATGTTGACCTGGGCCTCGGACTTGCCGCCGCTCAGCCGGACGCCGAACAGCGAGATGCCGCCGCCGCCGCCGGACTGCGATTCCTCGACGGTGGTGACCGCGCCGGTGCCGATGTAGCGCGCCGCGCGGATCAGGCCGGTCTGGGCGACCTTGCTCTTGGCCATGCGCCCGCTCTTGGCAAGATCCTGCTCGAGCATCACGTCGCCGAGCTTTTCGCGCTCGACGATGACGAACCGGCCGGAGTCGAACAGCGCCGATTCGAGCATGATGGAAAGGTTGTGGCCGATCTCCCAGCTGCCATGCCAGCCGCTCTGGTTCTGGAAGTCCTTGCACCCGATGGCGTGTTTCAAGCCCTTATACTCGCCGAGCCTTTTGGCGATGTCGGAATTGCTGCTCTCGGTCTTGGTATCCGCCTTGCCCCACAGCGCCCAGGCGGGCGTGACTGTGCCGCACACCGCCATCATTGCCGCCGCCATGACCTCTCGCGATATCTTCATGTTGTCCTCCTGAAGCTGACATTTCGTGTGACGGTTGCGAGGATAACGCGCGGCATCAAAATTTCAAGCCCGGGATTGCCGGCCTGCACGGCCTATTGCCGGGCGGCATGCAGCGCGGCGATCTCCGGCCCGGCGAGGGCGCGGGTGAAGAGCATGAGGTCATCCATGCGGCCTTGAGCGGAAGACCGGCGGCAGCTAGGCGGATTGTGGGAGCGCGGCCGCGGGGATCGGCTGCGGCTGGTCCGGCGACAGCAGACAGCCGCTGCGGCAGAGTTCGGTGCAAAGATGGCGGCAGGGCTCGGCGTGGGCCGTGATGCTCGCGCCGGGGAAGCGCTTCTCGATCCGCTCTTCGATCTCATTGGTGCGCGCGTGCGCGTCGGCCACCTTCATGTCGGCGGCGACGAGCAGACGGAAGTCGCTGAAGCGCGCCAGCCCGCTGCGGCGCGTCCGCAACCATCCCCCGCCACCCGGCCCTCGCCTCTCGCTCAGGCGGCGTTGATGCCGTGGCACTTCTTGTACTTCTTGCCGGAGCCGCAGGGGCAGGGGTCGTTGCGGCCGACCTTCGGGCCTTCGCGGATGATGGGTGCGGCTTTTTCGCGGAGCGCGGCCTGCATGGCGGCCTCGTTGCCGGATTCCTCCGGCGTGGCGGCGGGCGCCTCGGCGGGCGCCGGCGCGCCGAGGGCGGCCACTTCCTCGTGGACGTACATCATCGGGATCTGCCGCACGAAGCTCTGGAATGCCTCGGCGCTGGTCGCGGCGCGGAACATGTGGTGCGCGATCTCGCTCTTGATGCGGTCCATCAGGTCGGAAAACATGGCGTAGGCTTCGTGCTTGTATTCCACCAGCGGGTCGCGCTGGCCGTAGGCGCGCAGGCCCACGCCCTGCCGCAACGTGTCCATGTTGCGCAGGTAGTCCTGCCACTGCTGGTCGACGGACTGCAGGATGATGTAGCGCTCCATGTGGTGCAGCGCCTCGGGGTTCTCCATCCGGACCTTGATCTCGTAGGCGCGCTGGACGCGCTCGCTCACGATGTCGGCGAGCGCCTTGACCTCGGCCTCGGCCTCCGCCTTGGCCTGCGGCGCGGGCAGGTGCTCCACCTTGAGGCCGATCGGGAAGTTCAGGTTGGCCCACGCGACGAAGTGCTTGAGCGCCTCGTCCGGGTCGGCGTCCTTCTCGCTGCGGGCCTCGACGACCTTCTCGGCCTCGCGCTGGGCGACGTCGGCGACGATGTCGTAGAGGTGCAGGCGCGGCTCGGTCGAGGCGACGACGGAGCTGCGGAAGCCGTAGACGATCTCGCGCTGCTTGTTCATCACGTCATCGTAGTCCAGCGTGCGCTTGCGGATGGCGAAGTTGTGCTGCTCCACGCGGCGCTGCGCGGTCTCGATGGACTTGTTCAGCCACGGGTGCTCGAGCACCTCGCCCTCCTGGATGCCGAGCCGCTCCATGATCCGGCCGATGCGGTCGGAGCCGAACAGGCGCATGAGGTTGTCCTCGAGCGAAACGTAGAAGCGGCTCGCGCCGGGATCGCCCTGGCGCGCGCAGCGGCCGCGCAGCTGGCGGTCGATGCGCCGCGCCTCGTGGCGCTCGGAGCCGATCACGTAGAGGCCGGCGGGCTTGTCGAGCAGCGCCTTGCGCAGCGTCTGGCCGTCCGGCAGCTTGTCCTCGAGCCGGAACGTGGTGGAGGTGATCGTCTCGCGCGGCACCCAGACCACCCCGGGGCCGAGCTTGATGTCGGTGCCGCGGCCGGCCATGTTCGTCGCGATGGTGATCGCGCCCGGCTGGCCGGCGCTGGCCACGATCTCGGCCTCGCGCTGGTGGTTTTTCGCGTTGAGCACGTTGTGCGGGATGTTCTTCCGCCGCAGCATGCGGCTCAGCACCTCGCTGGTATCCACCGAGGCCGTGCCGATCAGCACCGGCTGCTGGCGGGCGAAGCAGGCGGAAATTTCCTCGATGATCGCGTTGAACTTCTCGCGCTGGGTCTTGTAGACGAAGTCGTGCTGGTCCACGCGGCGCACCGGCCGGTTGGTCGGGATGACGACGACGTCGAGCTTGTAGATCTGGTGGAACTCGTCGGCCTCGGTCTCCGCGGTGCCGGTCATGCCCGCGAGCTTCTCGTACAGGCGGAAATAGTTCTGGATCGTGATGGTCGCCAGCGTCTGCGTCTCGCGCTCGATCGTCACGCCTTCCTTGGCCTCGATCGCCTGGTGCAGGCCGTCGCTCCAGCGCCGGCCCGGCATCAGGCGGCCGGTGAACTCGTCCACGATGAGGACCTGGCTCTCCTGCACGACGTACTCGACGTCGCGCTCGTAGACGCTGTAGGCGCGGATGAGCTGGTCCACCGCGTGGATGCGCTCGCTCTTGTCGGCGAACTCGTCCTGCATCTTCTGGCGGCGCTCGATCTTCGTCTCTTCCGGCGTTTCATGGTCGCCGTCGAGCAGGGACAGGGCGGTCGCCAGGTCCGGCAGCACATAGGCGTCCGGATCGCTGGGGTTCATCGTCTCGCAGCCCTTTTCCGTCAGGCTCGCGTCGTTACCCTTCTCGTCGATCGTGAAATAGAGCTCCTCGCGCAGCGCGCGGGCCTCCTCCTTGTTCATGTCCGTGAGCATCTGCGCTTCGATCTTTTCGACGAGGCGGCGGACGCTCGGCTCCTCGATCATGTGCATGAGCTGCTTGTTCTTCGGCATGCCCTGCCGCGCCTGGTAGAGCAGGCGCATGGCCGTCTCGTCGTCCTTCTTCTCCACCGCGGCCTTGGCGTCCGTCACCAGCTTGTTGCACAGGTCGCGCTGCTTGCGGATCAGCCGCTCGACGTGCGGCTTGAGCTCGGCATACTGCGTCGTCGAGTAGGGCGCCGGGCCGGAGATGATCAGCGGCGTGCGCGCCTCGTCGATCAGGATCGAGTCCACCTCGTCCACGATCGCAAAATAGTAATTCCGCTGCACCTGCTCCTCGGGGCGCAGCGCCATGCCCTTGTCGCGCAGGTAGTCGAAGCCAAACTCGCTGTTCGTGCCGTAGGTGATGTCGCAGGCGTACTGCGTGCGGCGCTCCTCCGGGCTCATCTGGTTCTGGATGCAGCCCACCGTCAGGCCCAGGTAGCGGTAGACCGCGCCCATCCACTCCGAGTCGCGGCGCGCGAGGTAGTCGTTCACCGTCACCACGTTGACGTTCTTGCCGGTGAGCGCGTTGAGGTAGACCGGCGCGGTGGCGACCAGCGTCTTGCCCTCGCCGGTGGCCATCTCCGCGATCTTGCCCTGGTGCAGCACGATGCCGCCGATGAGCTGTACGTCGAACGGCACCATCTCCCAGGGGATCGGATGCCCGCAGACGTCGATCGCCTGGCCGCACAGCCGGCGGCAGGCGTTTTTGACCACGGCGAACGCCTCGCACATCAGGTCGTCGAGCTTGGCGCCCTGCGCCAGCCGCTCCTTGAACTCCTGGGTCTTGGCCTTGAGCGCGTCCTCGGAGAGCTTTTGATACTCCAGCTCAAGCTCATTGATGCGCGCGACCTGCGGGCGCAGGTTTTTCACGTCGCGCTCGTTCTTCGTGCCGATGATCTTTTTTAGCAACCACTGCATGGGAAATCCTTCGTTAACGCCGGCGGCGGGCAGGGGTACGTCCTGTGCCATCCGGCGAGCGCGACAGTGAACCAGAAACCGCCCCTGTATTCAACCCGATTCGGCCCCTCCGGCGCCGCTGCGCCGCTTTTTCGGCCGGGAAGTCCGACGCCGCTTAATCGTCGTCGTTCTCGTCGTCGTCCTCGTCCGCGCTGTGCCCTGACGGGATATTTCGAGGACGGGCAAGAACGGCAGCCTGTCGTACGTGGCGCACTAGACGTGCACGGGCCGTGGCCGTCCCCGAGCAGCTCGGCAGCCTGGGGAGCACTCCCTCACGCGCGTCAGTGGCGCGGGATGTGCAGACTGACGCTGGCGCCCTTGTTCTGGAGCTGCGAAACGAGCTCGATGCCGTCGGCGGTCTGGCGGCAGGTGAACGGCGCGCCGTCGCCCCATGGGTCGCGGCTGCGCGCGGCCGCGGCCGGGCCTTCGCGCAGCACGTCCACGGCGACCCGCAGCATCAGTTCCTGCGCATGCGCCGCATCCATCCGGGCGCGGGCCGTGCCGATGGCGGGCAGCAGCAGGGCGGTAAAAACATTGCCGGCTTTCCGCTGTTCTTCTTGGATGGCTTTGCCCCACGCTTCGGGATCCTTGACCGGCGCGGCCGAGGCCGCCGCGATGGCGCCCATCAGGTCGGAGGTCTCCATCAGCTGCCGCACCAGCTGCATCGAATTGCTGCCCGCCCCTTTGAGCATTTTGCCGGCCTCGTCTTTGCCGAGCACGGCGCTCAGTTCGTCGTTGATGAGTTTCAGGTTGATCGGCTCGATGCGCTTCTCTTGCAGCAAGACGAGGGCGGCCTGCCCGTTCTTGAAGAGCACGGCCTCGCCGCGCTTGAGGTCGGCGGAGACCAGCTCGATGCCGTGCCGGCGCTGGCCGAGCCCGAGCCAGAAATTATCGCCGCCGGCCCCCTCCAGCCCGATCTTCAAACCGACCGGCCCGCCCGCGACCATCGCGCTCATCCGCAGGCGCGCGGCGAAGTTGGTGGCCGTCGCCGCGGTCTGTTGCTCACGTTGTTTATCGAAGAGCCGGCGGATGAACCAGTCGATGCAGAACGCCTTTTCACCCTGCATGATCTTCTGGAAGTCCTGCGGCGGCGGCAGCGCGGCGAGTTGTGTGCCGAGCTTGGCGAGCAGGTCCGGCGGCAACGCCGCCAGGTTGGTGCAGAGCGCCCCCAGCGAACGCATGCGCATGGACGCCTCAACCAGCCCGGAAATCATCAGCGCGCCTGCGCCGGCGTGTGCCGAGGAGCGGAGCGCGTCCTCGTGCCACGCTACGAAGGCGGCCGGGTCGGTCGCTTTGACCCGCTCGGCTTCCCACGCCGCCGCGCGCGAAAGGTTCATCAGTGGGCTGATGTGGGGCAGGAGTGTTTCTGGTCCGGTCTTTTGGAGGTCGAACCCCCAGTCGCAGTTTTCCATGCGCGCGGCCTGACGGTAGATTTCCAATGCCGGCGCCAGCTTGAGGCTCAAGGCGGCGGCGTTCACACCGGAAGGCTGGCCGCGCAGCAGCTGGCTCTCGGCGTCGGTCAGCTTCGGTAGCGCCTCGAAGGCGCGGCGGTAGACGTCTGCCGCGTTCGGCGGCGCGTCCGCCGCGCCGCACGCCGCCACCAGCAGCAACCCCGAGACAAGCTGTCTGACCAGTTTCATGCGACTCAGTTCCCAAACCTTGGACGTTGGTGGCCGGTGGATTTGTCTATTCGTCGCACACCAGGATTTTCGACTCACCGAATTTTGCATCCCAGAATACTTTCGGGCCCGTGCCGAGCTGCTCGCCGGTCAACAGGTCGCGGACGGGGCCGGGGCGGCCGGTGTCGATCTCCAGCCGGCCGTCCTGGGAGGCGTGGAGCGAAATGAACGGGCCGTTGGCGTGGACGTTGCAGTCGAGCTGCGTGATGAGGTGCGCGCCGGCGGTGCGCGCAGCGAGCCGCAGCAGGTCGCTGGTCAGGCCCGGCACGCCGACGAAGAGATCGCCGCCGGTCTTGCCGCGACGCAGGGCGACCGCGGCCGAACCATCGGGATAGGTCGCGAGGATTTCCTCCGGCTTGGCATCGGTGACGGCATACAGCGGCTGAAGGGAACGCTTCGCGCCGAACTCGGTCGCCAAGCCGAGTTGGCGGCCCGCGGCGGTGGGCGTGGCCCACGCCACAACATTCGTGAGCCGGTGGAACTGAAAGCCGGTCATCTCTTGCCCGGGCGCGTAGCACCAGAGGCGCAGCGCGCCGCGCGTGGCCTGCTGGAGCTTCTCGCGTTGCGCCGCGTCGACCCGCCACGGCGTCAGGAAGACGTACAGCTTCGCGTTGACGCGGCCGGCGGCGACATCGTCCTGCAGATAATAGCCGCACGGCGCGCCGAGGCGCGCGAGCGGCCGGCGCACCTCATAGATGCCGGGGCGCACGAGCGTTTCGGCGCCGGCGGCCACCTCGCGCACGGCGAGCTCGTCGATCACGGCGGCGATCTCCGGGCGGAACGCGCGCGGCTGCTTGAGCAGCGGCGCGTCGAGCGCGTCGAGCCGGCGCATTTCGTCCCACAGGCCCTGGTCGTTGAACCAGCCGGTCGCGCCGAGGTCCATCCACCACGTGGCGAAGTTGCGCAGGGCGCACTGCGCGGTGTTGCGCCGCAGCTCGCAGACGGTCTTTTCGCGCGTGTCCACGTGCTGGCGCGCGCCGGGCGGTTCGCCGCTGGCGAGATACGTGTGCGTATCGTCCTCATACAGCCACATTTTGCCGGCGAGCGCGACGCTCTCGGCGGCGGTCATCGCGGGCGCGCTCTCGCCCAGGCCGCGGTCGAAGTAGGAGATCGGCGAGCAGAGCACGTCCACGTCGGGGGAATCGAGCAGGCGGCGCAGCGCATAGTGGCCCGCCTTGGCCGGGCCCTCGTGGATCGGCCCAAACTCGAAGAGATAGCCGTAGAAGAAGCAGACCAGCTTGCGCCCCGCGCTGGCGGTGCGCACCGCGTGGGCCAGCTGGCAGACGGTCTCTGCCATGCCTTCCTGCCGGAAATCGGCGAAATCCAGCAGCCGCCGCTCCGCTAGCGGATCGCGCAGCGCGCCGTGCGGCGCGGCGAGCCGCTCGGTCGGTGGCGGCACGACGGCGGCGTCCAGCGTGGCCGCTTCGTCGCGCCAGGCCGTGCGCAGGGCCGCGTCGTCGCGGTAGCGCGCGCGCAGCCAGGCGCGCCAGGCGAGCGCGTCGGCGGGTGCGTAGCCGCTGAGCGCGGCGGCCCACGTTTCGGGATAGAACCATTCGCCGGTGTTCTGGCCGCACGGATGATAACCGGCGATGCGCGCGCCGAATTTCTCCTCAAGATGCGCGATGAGCGCGGCGAGGTTCTGCGTGGCTTCGCGGCGATACTCGGGCGCATAGACGACGGCGTAGCGGTGTTTCTCCAGCGGCCGGTCCCAGCGCATTTCGCAGTCTGGATGCGCATCCAGCCACCCGCCGGGCGCATCCATGCCGATGCGCGGCAGCAGCAGCACGCGCGGATCCATATCGAGCACACGCTGGCAGGCGAGGTCCACCGCGCGCCAGTCGGGCGCGGCGCCGGGCTTGGGCCACGGCAGGTTGATCGGGAAGGTGATGAAGCGCGCACCGGCGGCCGCGGCCATTTTGATCTGCGCCTCGTAGCCGTTGTCCGGCCCGCCGAGCCAGTCATAGTGCGGGCCGGGGCGATGGAACGCCACCTGCAGCGAACGCGGCGCCGAGGCGCGGCACCAGAAGCTGACGCGGTAGCGGTGGCCTTTTTCCAGCGCGAGGTTGTCGCGGTGATAAAAGTGAAAGTCCGGCCAGATACCGTTGGGCGGTTCGCGCAGCGTCACACGCAACGCGGGCTGGCCGGCGCGGCCCGCGCCCGGCGCGTTCGTCACGGTGGCGACGGTGTTTTGCGGGCCGGGCGGCCAGCTGTTCCAAGCCTTGGAAAAAGCAGCGAGTCCCTTTTCCAAGCCTTGGAAACCCTCGCCGCCGAGCACGTCGCGGCCGTTGCCGAGATCCACCACGCGCAGGTTGCACAGGTCAATCTCGCCGGGCTGGTGACCGAATCGAAAGTGGAGCGTGGCATGCTCCGGCTCGGACTCCAAAGCCGTGAACTCGAAAGCGACCTCGCCGGGCGCGGTGCCGACTTTCAGCGGGCCGGTGTTGGGCGCGCCATAAAACATCCGCGCACGGACGGGCTGGCCATCCACGCAGAGGCGCGGCGCGCCGCCGGTGGAGTCCACGCGGACTTCGAGCGCTGGCGCAGAGGCTGGAGTGGCCAACAGTGTGAGCAGAAAAACGGTGCTTCGCATGCGCCTTTGTATGCCCAAGGCACCCTCCGACACAAGCGCGCGCAACACAAACCGACCTACGGGGCGAGGTCCCTGCCGTGGGTGCGCCGAGTCCCTGCCTGGCAGCCTTCACGAGCCTGTCGGTCGGGCGCAGGAGCGGGTTTGGCGGGGGAGCGGGGCGCGAACCAGCAGGCGGCGGCACGTTCACTTGGACTTGGGCGCGGCGAGCTGGTCGCCCAGCCAGTGGAGCAGGACGTCGGTGACGTAGCTGATCTGCGCCACGGTGAGCTTCCTGCCTGCGGGGATCTTGTGCCACTTGGCGAGGCAGCCGCGGCAACAGGTGGCCGTGGCGTGCTGGGCCACGAACACCGGGTGCCCGGTCGTTGGCGTCTGCTTGCCCTCGTTGGGCGGATCGCGCGGCGCGACGCGGCGGGTGACGAAATCGCGGGCGTGGGTGGCGAGCACTACGAGGCCGCGGTCCCGGGCGTAGATCAGCTCCTTCTCGGAGAGCCGGAACTTGGCGCGGAAGCTGGAACGTCCCAGCCGCTTCTGCAGCGCCTGCCATGTGGCGTCGGAAAGCATAAGTACATCCAGACGCGGCGTATTTTCCGCGCCCCCCCGCGCAATGTCAATGCGGGAAATCGGCGCAACGGGCTCAGGCCTTGGGCTTGTCGTCGTCCACGACGACGATTTTGGCGACGGACTTTTTGGCGTCCACCCAGTGGCCGATGGAATCGTTCTTCAGGTCGTGGTGTAGGCGCTCGCCGATCTCC
This sequence comes from uncultured Lentisphaerota bacterium, assembly GCA_903912445.1. Taxonomy (GTDB): domain Bacteria; phylum Verrucomicrobiota; class Kiritimatiellia; order CAIQIC01; family CAIQIC01; genus DP16D-bin41. The sequence continues at coordinate 25,831 of CAIWHP010000244.1, read as the reverse complement.
GCGCGGCACTCGTCGAGCGTCTTGGGCCGCGCGGCCTTGCACTCGAGGACGGTGGCGATGTGGAAGCCGAACTGGGTCTGGAAGATGGGCGAGATCTCGCCGAGGTTCAGCGAGAAGGCGACGACCTCGAACTCCGGCACCATCTGGCCGCGGGGGAAGAAGCCGAGGTCGGGGCTGCTGTCGTGGCACTCCGATTCCTTGGCCGCCACCTCGAGGAGCTTTTCGCCCGCGAGCAGGCGCTGGCGCACCGCGAGCATCTCGGCGAAGGCCTTGTCGGCCTCCTCCTGGCTGCGCGGATGGCGGACGATGTGCGCGACGTGGCGCTGCTCCGGCTCGGCGAACTCGGCGGCGTGGGCCGCGAAGAAGGCGGCGACCGCGGCCTCGTCGGGCGCCGGCACGTTGCGGGAGAGATCGGCGAGGAAGCGCGTCACGCGGAGCTGCTGCGCGAGGTCGGCGCGGATGCGCTGCTCGTCGCGGCCGGTCAGGTTGTAGCGCCGGAAAAATTCGGTCTTGCCGCCGTGGCTTTCGGTCAGCTTCGTGAACTCGGCCTCGACCTCGTCGGCGGGCGGCTCGGGGGCGAACTGCACGGCCTCCTGCCGGATGAGGGCCCACTCGACGATGGCCTCGCGGGCGCGCTCGTTGACCTGCGCCTCGGTCCAGTCGGCGTGCTCGCGCCGGGCTGTTTCGCGTTCGCGCTCCAGGGCCGCGTCTTCGATCTTCTCGCCGTTCACCGTGATCTGCATGGTTAGCCTTTCGTGTGCGGGCGCACACCGTAGCCGAAGTGCGGCGCGGCGTAAAGCGCGGTGTTGCTCACACCAGGTCGCACGCGTCCGGCGGCATCCAGTGTGCGTCCCGGCCCTCCCACTTCACGTTGCATCCGACGGGGTTGGTCACGGGCACGCGCACCGGCCGGCCGGCGCAGAGGTCTTCCAAGGCCCGTTCGAGGTCGTTGACCTTCAGCTTCGAAGCGTCGCGCGGGCTGTCGATGCCGCGGCCGGTGTAGACCAGCTTGCGGTCCCGGTCGAAGACGTAGAAGTGCGGTGTCCGCAGCGCCCCGTAGGCGCGGGCGAGCTCCTGGGTCGCGTCGTGCAGATAGAGCCAGGGGAACTTGTGCTCCTGCATCCGCGCGACCATGTGCGGAAAGTCGTCCTCGGGATAGGTGTGCGGGCTGTTGGCATTGATGCCGACAAACTGGACGCCGTGCGCCGCGAACTTGTCTGCGGTGCGGCGCGTGACCTCGTCCGAGCCGAGGACGTAGGGACAATGGTTGCAGGTGAAGAAGAGCACCAGCACCGGTGCGGCGTGGAAGTCCGCGAGGCTGTAGGTCCGGCCGTCCGTGGCCGGCAGCCGGAACGCCGGCGCCGGTTGTCCAAGCTGCAAGGTGAAGTTCATAGGGGCATCCTTTGGTTCGCTGAAGATACGCCGGACGCCGCGCCGGTCAAACGGCCCGGCGCCCCGGGCCGGCCCGTAAACATCCGCCGAACCCCTGTGCGGGGGTGGTACGCGCGCGCGGTCCCGGCAAAAGAAAAACCGGGGATGCGTTTTTTTTTGTGGCATTTTCCGCGGCGTTGCTTAAAGTGTGCCCCGCCTTTGGGCGTGCCGATAGGAGTTCACAATGAAGAAAATACTGATCGGGGCCGCGCTGGTGAGCATGGTTATGACCGCTTCGGCGGAGCCGTTGCGGACGCTGTTCACCAGGGAAAACCAGCTCCCGGAGAAGGGCCAGTTGGAACTCGGGGCCTTCGCCAACACCCATCAATACCCCAACCTGAGCGGGTATACGGAAAGCATCTACGCCCGGTATGGCCTGTTCGGCAACCTCGCCGCCTACGCCTTTGCGCCCTATCATCAGACGCGCGTCAAGAACGGCTTCGGCGCCAACCTGAGCGGCATCGGCGATATCGGCCTCGGCTTTGAAGTGCTGCCCTACGAGGACATCTTCAAGTTCCCCTACATCATGCCGCACCTCGAAATCCGTTTCCCGACCGGCGACCAGGACAAGGGCTACGGCTCGGGCGACGTCTCGATCCTCGGCGGCGTGACGCTGGGCACCAAGACGTGGGAGTGCGTGGACTGGGCGCTGGACATCACCGGCGCGCACCTCACGACCAACGACCCCCTGCTTAAGAACGATACGATCATCGTCTCCGGTTCGATCGTCTGGAACCTCGACGAGCAGTTCGCGCTCGTCACCGAAGTCAGCGGCTCGGACCAGACCTATGCCGCCGGCCACCCGGTCACGTTTGAAGGCGGCATGGTCTACAAGCCGATCGAGAACCTGCTGATCGGCATCTACGGCGGCAAGACCCAGCACACCGACGAGAGCTGGAATGGCACCGTCAAGGTTGCCTACAGCTTCTAAGCCCCACGGACAACCTATGCAGCGCGCGGTCAGTCCCTACCTCTGCCACGTGCTGGTCTGCACCAACGACCGCCACGGCGAGCGCAAGTCCTGCGCCGACGGTCAGTCCGTTCTACTCCGTGAACAACTCAAAGACGCGGTGGCACAGCGGCCGCACCTCAAGGGTCGCGTGCGCGTCTCGGCCGCCGGCTGTCTCGGCCTCTGCGCGCGGGGCCCGAACGTTATGCTGTATCCCCAAGCCATCTGGTTCAGCGGCGTGACCCCGGCCGACCTGCCGCAGCTGCTGGAGGCCGTCGAGGCCGCCGCCGCGGCCCCGGCCCCGTGAGGAGCGGCCCATGCACCTGCCTTTCCTGCTGCCGCTCCTGCTCCTTGCCGGCGGCGTGCGCGCCGCCGGGCCTGCGACGCTCCTGCTGCGCGGCGAAAATCTCGCCCGGCAGCGCGAGCTGACACAGGCCGGCGCCGGCAGCACCGCGGAGCCGCTCCGGCAGCTGCGGCGCGAGGCCGACAAGTTCCTGCGCCTGGAGCCCTACAGCGTCACCACCAAGCAACATCCGCAGCCGGGGCTCGACCCGCACGACTACGTCAGCCTCTCGCGCTACGGCTGGCCGGACCCGGCCCGGCCCAACGGGCTGCCGTACGTTAACCGCGACGGCGAGCCGAACCCGGAGTGCAAGGAATACGACAGCCTGACCTGGGGCCGGATGCAGCGGGCCGTGCACAACCTGGCGCAGGCCTGGTATTTCTCCGGCGAGGAAAAATATGCCGCGGGCGCCGCGCGCCAGCTCCGCGTGTGGTTCCTCGATGCCGCGACGCGCATGAACCCCCACCTCAAGCATGCGCAGATGCTCAAGGGCCATGACCTCGGCCGCGCCAGCGGCATCATTGATTTCCACGAGCTGCCGCAGCTGCTCGACGACATCCTGCTGCTGCACGGCGCACCCGGCTGGAGCGCCGCGGACGAGCAGCAGTTGCAGGCCTGGTTCCGCGAGCTGCTGACGTGGCTGCGCACCAGCCCGAACGGGCGGAAGGAAGCCGAGGCCTGCAACAACCACGGCTGCTGGTACGATGCGCAAACCGCCGCCCTCGCGCTCTTCATCGGCGACCGCGCGCAGGCACATGAAATCCTGGAGTCCGTCAAGACGAGGCGCATCGCCGCGCAGATCGAACCGGACGGCCGGCAGCCGCGCGAGCTGGGCCGCACGCTCTCGGTCAACTACACGCTCTTCAATCTGCAGGCGCTCTTCACGCTCGCGCGGCTCGGCGAGCAGGTCGGGGTGGAGCTGTGGCATTACCGGACGCAGGACGGGCGCAGCCTCCGCGCCGCGTTCGACTGGGTGTTGCCCTACGCGCTGGGCTCCAAAGGGTGGGAGCACAAGCAGATCAGCAAGGAAAACTTCTCGCCGCTGGCCAACCTCCTGCGGCTGGCCGCCGCGGCCTATCAGGAGCCGGCCTACGAACAGGCGCTCGCCCGGCTGGCCGTCGCCGGCGATGAAAAAATGTGGACCGACTTCTACTCGCCCGCAGCGAAGAAGTGATCGTACAGCGCCTGCTTCAGCTCCGCGATGCCGAGGCCGGTCTCCGCGGAAATTTCCAAAACCTTCTGGCGCGTGCGGCGCTTGAACTCCCTCAGGTAATCCGCGGCCTCCGGCAGATCCATCTTGTTCGCCACGATTTTTCGCGGCCGCTCGAGCAGTTCGGCGCGGTGGAGCTTGAGCTCCTCCAGCAGGTTCCGGTAGTCGTCCACCGGGTTGCGTCCCTCGGTGCCGGCCATGTCGAGCACGATCAGGAGGAAATGGGTGCGCTCGATGTGCCGCAGGAAGTCGTGGCCCAGCCCGGTGCCGTCGTGGGCACCCTTGATGAGGCCGGGGATGTCGGCCACGCGGACGCGCTTGAAGTCCTCATACTCCACCGTTCCGATGTTCGGGTAGAGCGTCGTGAACGGATAGGCGCCGACCTTGGGCCGCGCCAGGCTGATCGCGCGCACCAGCGACGACTTGCCCGCGTTCGGATAGCCGACCAACCCGACATCCGCGACGGTCTTCATCTCCAGCAGCAATTTTTTCTGCTCGCCGCGTTCGCCCGGGGTGGTTTCCACCGGGGCCTGGTGTGACGAGGTGATGAAGTGCCGGTTGCCCAGTCCGCCCTTGCCGCCCCGCGCCGCCGTCATCTCCGCGCCATCGTCGATGATCTCGCCGATCCACTCGCCGGTCTCGGCATCGCTGACCTCCGTGCCCATCGGCACGAGCACGATGCGGTCCTCGCCATGCCGCCCGTACTGGTCCTTGCCGCGGCCCGGCTCGCCATGCTCGGCGCGCTGGATCGGCTGGAAATAGAGGTCGAGCAGCGAAGCGCAGTTCTTGGTGGCGCGCAGGATCACGCTGCCGCCGCGGCCGCCATCGCCGCCGGACGGTCCGCCCTCCGGCTCGTATTTGTCGCGCCGGAACGCGCGGCAGCCGTTGCCGCCGTTGCCCGCGTGCGCATGCAACTTCACCCGATCTACAAACGTAATGATCTTCATGTCGCGGCGAAGATACCGGAAAGCGGCCCAAAAGCGAACCGTAGAATGCGGGAGGCCTTGCAGGCCGCGGGCCGACGGGGTGCCGGGGTTGAGGAAACTGCCGCTGCGTGACGCCAAGTTTTGGCAGGATATCCGGCCGCAGGAGGCTGGCGGCAAGCGGTGGGCGGACCGCTGCCGTTCAGGCGTACAGGTGCTTGAAGGCGTGGGCGGGCAGGAACGAGGAGCCGCCCCAGCGCTGGGTGCCGTCGAGGAGCTGCGCCCACTTCTCCGCCATCAGCGAGATGTCCAACGCTTCCGGCGCGGTGCGGGCGAGCGCCACCACGCCATGGTTCGCCATGAGCAACAGGCGGGGCGACCGGCCGTGCACGCGGCGGAAGCGCGCCAGCTCGGCGCGCACGGCGCGGGCCAGCGCGAGGCCGGGATTGTGATAGGCCACCGCGGCGATGTGCCGGCCGCAGGTGACGACCGCGAAAGGATAGAAGTGCCGGCGGAACGGTTTGACGCCCGCGCGGCTGCACAAAATGCGCAGCAGGCCGAGCGGGTGCGTGTGCGCGACAAATTTAATATCCGGGTCGGTGAGGCAGAGCGCGTGCAGCATCGTTTCGATGGACGGCCGCGGGTCGGTGGCGCGGACGAGCGCGCCGCGCAGCTGCTCGCCGGCGGTGGCGTCGGTGCAGCGCGGGTCATCGAGCAAGGCCAGCGCGCGGGCGGCGTCCACGCGGCAGAAGCCCTTGGCGGTGATCCCGCCGAGGCCGGCGCCGGAAGCTTTGACGAAAAAGGTGCCGTCCCCGAGCGCGGCGCTGGTGTTGCCCTCGCCGGTGATCGCCAGGCCGTGTTCGACGCGGCCGAGTTCGCGCGTCAGCGCGATGAGCGCCTGTAGCTGGTGTGCAGTTGCCATGCGCGGGATGATAGCGGGCCGTCGCCAAAAGTCCAACGGCGGAATCAAACGGCTGCGTTAGCCAGCATGCCGCAGGCGGCGTGGATGTCCTGCCCGCCGCTGTACCGGCGGACGACCGGCGCGGCGAGGTGGGCGCGGAGCGCGTCGCGGAAGGCGTCGAGCTCCGCGCGATCCGGCGGCCGGAAGCGTCCGGTGGGATCGTTGATGTCGATCAGATCAAGCTGGACCGGCAGGCCGTGCGTGAGTGCAGCGAGCTGTTGGGCGTCTTCGACGCGGGTGTTGAGGCCGGCGAGCAGGGGCCAGGCGAGGGTGATGCGCTGGCCGGTGGCGGCGTGATACTCGCGCAGGGCGGCGATCAAGTCGCCCGTGGGATGCAGTTTTTCGATGGGCATCAGTTCGCCGCGGCGGCGCGCGTCGGCGGTGGCGAGCGAGACGATGAGCTTGTAGGGCCGGTGCTCCGCGGCCAGACGGCGGATGCCGGGGACGATGCCGGCCGTGGAGAGGGTGAGGGCCTTGCCGGAGATCGCCAGGCCGCTCGGCTCGGCCAGGATCTGCGCGGCGCGCATGACCGCCTCGTAGTTGAGCAGCGGCTCGCCCATGCCCATGAACACGACACCGCGCACGGGGTGCGGGGAGTCGGCCTGGATCTTGATCACCTGGTCCACGATTTCCCAGGTGGCGAGGTCGCGGCGGAAGCCCATGCGGCCGGTGGCGCAGAAGGCGCAGCCGAGCGCGCAGCCGATCTGCGAGCTGACGCACACGATATATTTCTGGTCGCCCGTCTTGTGCAGCAGCGGAATCCGCACGGCCTCAAAGCGCTCGCCATCGCTGCCGCTGAAAAGATATTTGGCAAAACCGTCCTGCGGCGAGACGCGCTTCTCCACGAGCGTCAGGTGCGGAATGGTCGCGCTGCGGCGGACCGCGGCGAGCAGGCGCGCGGAAAAGCCGTTCGCGGCGGCCTCCGGAAAGGTTCCGTGCCGGACGGCGGCGAGCTGGAGCAGCCGCGCCTGGCGCGCGGTGACGCCCAGCGGCGCGAGGCGCGCGTGGAGTTCGGCGCTCGGGAAAGCCTTCAGCAACAGCGGGTTTTCCAAGGGTTGGAAAGCGGGCGGTGTGGTTTTTCCAGGCATTGGAAAAGTTCAATCTTCGACCTGCGCGCGGCTGACGGGCCGGCCGTCGCGGTAGCGGATGCCGAGGATCGCGACGGCGCCGGCGAGCGCGAGGGCGGTCAGCATGATGAAACCGGCGGCGTAGGAGCCGGTCGCATCGCGCACATGGGCGACGAGGTAGGGCATGGTCGCCTCGCCGATGGAGTCGCTCATGATGATGATGCCGAGGACGCGGCTCAGGGCGCCGAGGCCGAAGCATTCCGCCGCCATCAGCGGGATCAGCATGTAGTCGGCGCCGAGGCCGAAGCCGAAGGCGATGGCGAAGACGTAGAGCAGCGCGGTGTGGCCCTGCGCAAAGATGAGCAGCGGGATGGAGAGGCCGACAATCAGGTAGGTCAGCAACATCACGTATTTTTTCGTGTAGCGGTCGGCGAGCCAGCCCATGGTCAGGCGGCCGGCGACGCTGGCGCCGAGCGTGAGGCTGAGCACGTGCGTCTTGGTCAGCTCGACCGCCCCCTTGGGCACGATGTCGGCGATGTAGAGGGCGAGGTTCTGCATGACGCCGCCGATGGCGCCGATGCTGAAGATGCTGCCGGCGGCGAGCAGCCAGAAGGCGGGGGTCTGCACGATGCGGGCCAAACGCACGGGCGGCGGCGCGGCGGCTGCCGGCTCGGCGGGCTGCGCATCGCCATCGGGAAACAGGCCGAGGTCGGCGGGGCGGCGGCGGACGAAGAGCAGCAATGTGAGCAGGACGACGGCGAAGAGCAGGCTCAGGACGCAGAGCGAACCGCGCCAGCCGAAGTGGCGGTTGAGGAAGAAGACGATCCACGGCACGACCATGCCGCCGACGCCGATGCCGACGTAGGCGATGCCCATCACCCGGCCGCGCAGGCGGCGGAACCAGTGCGAGAGCAGCACCTGGTTCGGCAGCGGGCCGACGCAGAGGTAGCCGAGCGCGTTCAGGAAGAAGCAGGCGTAGAGCCAGCGCAGGCTGCCCGCGAAGCTGAAGGCGAGCAGGGCGGTGGCGGCGAAGATGGCGCCGGCGAACATGACGCCGCGCGGGCCGCGCCGGTCCACGAGCCAGCCGACGAAGAAGCCGAGCAGCGGGCCGGCGATGATCTTGCTCAGGGTGTTGCCGAACTGGATGTCGGCGCGCTTCCAGCCGAACTCGGCGACCCAGAGGTTGTAGAAGAGCGGCAGGCCGTAGAGTGCGAAGCCGACGATGAGCATCATGCAGGTGAAGGCGGCGGCCACCATCCACCAGCCGTAGAAGAGCGGTCGCTTGGTCATGCGTGCGTCCCCAACCGCCTAGAGCCCGGCCTTGAGCCACTGCACGAGGATCGGCCCCAGCAGCACCATGAAGACGGAGGGGAAGATGAAGCAGAGCAGCGGGAAGAGCATCTTGACCGGCGCCTCGTTGGCGAGCTTCTCCGCGCGCTGGAAGCGGCGCATCCGCATGAGGTCGGCCTGGATGCGCAGCATGTTGCCGATGCTGACGCCGAGCTCGTCGGCCTGGACCAGCGCGGAGACGACGGAGCTGACATCGGTCTGGCCGGAACGGTCGGCCATCATCTTGAGCGCTTCGCGACGGGTGCGGCCGAGCTGGACCTCGCGGAAGGCGCGGATGAGCTCCTCGCTCAGCGCGTCGATGGCACGGCGCTCGATGATGCGCTTGATGGCGCTCATGAAGTCCATGCCGGCCTCGACCGAGAGGGTCAGCAGGTCGAGGACGAACGGGAGCGCGCGTTCGATCTGGCGGTGGCGCAGGCGGATGGCCTTCCCCAGCCACATGCCCGGCCAGATGAAACCGAGCAGGAAGAACATGGGGTCGAGGAAGACCTGGCGCGGGGCCATCTTGGCCTGGGCGTGGACCGGCAGGTGCGCGATGAGGAACGCCAGCGCGACGGCAAACACCACGCCCAGCACCAGCGGCAGCAGCACGCGCAGCGCGAGGAATTCCTCGGCGGTGATCAGGCCCTCGTAGCCGGCCATGACGATGCGGCGGTTGATGTCGGCGCGCATCTTGTCGAAGCGCTGCGTGCGGAAGAACGGGATGATGTTCGGCGCGAGCGGCAGGAGCATGCGGAACATCATCGGCAGGCGGCGCTCCTGGCGGCGGCCGTCGGCGAGCGTGACGTAGGTCATCTGCGTCCAGACGTGGCCGATGTACCACGCCAGGCCGCCGAGGCTCAACGCCCACAGCGCATCGATTGCGATCATTTGCCAGCTGGTGCCCATGTCAGACCTCGATGCGAATGATCTTGCGGATGACGAGCCCGCCCAGGGCGACGAGGACCACGACCGCGCCCATCATGACCATCCCGATCTTCGCATGGAAAAAATTGCCCATCATCACGGGGTCGAGCATGGTCAGCACGACCATCAGGACGAACGGCATCGCGCCGACGATGATGCCCTGCAGGCGCCCCTGCGCGGTCAGCGAGCGGATCCGGCCCTGGATGCGCATGCGCTCGCGGATGGTGGCGGCGATCTTCTCGAAGACCTCCGTCAGGTTGCCGCCGGTCAGGCGCGCGGTCTCGATGGAGACGACCATCAGGGTCAGGTCCTCGCTGCCGACGCGCTGCTCCATCTGGTTGAGCGCGTCCTCGAAGCGCACGCCGAGGCGGATCTGCTGGAGGAAGAGGCCGTATTCCAGCGAGATCGGGTTGCGCCGCTCGCGCACGATCGTCTCGAAGGCCTGCAGGATGCTGAAGCCGGCGCGCAGCGCGTTGCTCATGGACAGCAGGCTGTCGAGCAGCTGCGAGTTGAAGCGCTCGAGGCGGCGCAGCTTGATGAGGTAGAGCGCCACGCGCGGCGCGAACAGCGCGGCCACGGCGGCGATGACGCCGAAGAACGCGCCGCGGATCATGCCGCCGGCGTCCTCGAAATCGCCGAAGACGAAGAAGCACAGGAGAAACAGCGCGACGGCGCTCATGCGCGCGATGTCGGCCAGCCGCTTGGCGGGGATGAACAGGAAGATGTCCTCGAATTCGCGCGCGGTCTCGGCGGCGTAGGTGTTGGCGTAGCCGTCCGAGCCTTCCGCGATGGCCTTGCCGATGATCAGGGCGAGGCCCCCGAAACACAACCCGTAGAGCGTGGCGATCAGGATGATCATTTCAGATTCCACGCCTCCGGGTCAAAGATGCGGTGGTTCATCTGGATGCCGCGCGCCTTCATCTCCTCGACATAGGTGGGCACCGAGCCGGTCGGCTCGTAGCGGCCGTTCACCTTGCCGTGCTCGTCCACGCCGCGCTGGTTGTAGATGAAGATGTCCTGCATGGTGATCGAGTCGCCTTCCATGCCGCAGACCTCGGTGACCTTGGCGACCTTGCGCGTGCCGTCGCTGAACCGGGAGATGTGGATGATCAGATGAATCGCCGAGCCGATCTGCTCGCGGATGGCCTTCATCGGCAGCTCCATGCCGGACATCAGCACCATGGTCTCGAGGCGCGAGATCACGTCGCGCGGCGTGTTGGCATGCACGGTGGTCAGCGAGCCCTCGTGGCCGGTGTTCATGGCCTGCAGCATGTCGAGCGCCTCGCCGCCGCGGCACTCGCCGACGACGATGCGGTCGGGGCGCATGCGCAGCGCGTTGCGCACGAGGTCGCGGATCGTGACCGCGCCCTTGCCCTCGATGTTCGGGGGGCGCGACTCCAGCCGGATGACGTGCGGCTGCGACAGGCGCAGTTCGGCGGCGTCCTCGATCGTGACGATGCGCTCGTCGGCGGGCAGATAGGAGCTGAGCACGTTCAGCAGCGTCGTCTTGCCGGAGCCGGTGCCGCCGGAGACGATGATGTTGCGCCGCATCACCACGCTGGCCTGGATGAAGTCCGCCACCTCCTGGCAGATCGAGCCGAAGTTGATCAGGTCGGACACCTTGAACGGTTCCTTGGAAAACTTACGGATCGTCAGGCACGGCCCGACCAGCGAGAGCGGATGGATGATGGCGTTGACGCGCGAGCCGTCCTTCAGCCGCGCGTCCACGTAGGGCTGGCTCTCGTCGATGCGCCGGCCGATGGGCGAGACGATGCGCTCGATGATCGCCTTGACGGAGTCGTCGTTGAGGAAGCGCTTGTCCGTCTTGAACAGCTTGCCCTTGCGCTCGACGAAGACGTTGTCGCAGCCGTTCACCATGATTTCCGTGACTTCCGGGTCCGCCAGCAGATCCTCCAAGGGGCCGAGCGAGAGCGCCTCGTCGGTGATGTCCTTGGCCAGCTTGATCGCGTCCAGACCGTTGGGCAGCTTTTCCCGGACTTCCTTGACGATCTCGGCAATCACGCGCTGCGCGTGGTTGCGCAGCTCCGGCTCGTCCACGCGGCTGGCCGTCATGCGCTTGAGGTCCAGGCGCTTGATCAGCTCGGAGTGGATCTGGCGCTTGATGGCCTGCACGCGCGCCTCATCGGTATTGGAACTGATGTTCACGGCGGCCGGCGCGGGCGGGACGACGGCCGGCGGGGGGGTGGGGGCGATCACGGGCGGCTTGGCTGGCGCCGGTTCGCGCGCCGGCTCATGCGCCGGCTCCACCGGCGGCTTGGCGATGCTTTCGGCAAGCGCGATCTGGAACGGCCCGATCTGCACCAGCTCGCCGAGCCGCCAAGCCTGGCGGCCGGTCACGCGCCGCCCGTCGAGCACCAGCCCCGTCGGCGCGCCGACGTTTTCGACCCAGGAGCCCTTGTCCTGGAAGGTGAAGATCGCCTGGCGCCAGGCCACGCCGGGATTGGCGAGCACGATGCTGTTCTTCTCGTCTGAGCCGACCGTGTAGACGCCCGGCTCCAGGTTGAAGGCGTGTTGCTTGCCGTCCGGCTTGGTGATCACCAGACGGACTGATTGGAGTTGCATCGTCATGGTCAGTGGTTCGTCTTGTGACGGATCGCTTTCTGGCGGTGGTCGTTCAGTTCGGGGAGGCTCTTCTCGACGAGCTGGAAGTTGACCTCCGGCAGGATCTTTTCGAACCCGACATCGTCGGGGTTGCGCAGCGTGAGGGTCAGCCGGCCCTGGGTGCCCTGCGCGAAGATCAGCAGCTCGGCCTCGCGCGGCGTGACCTCGAACGTCACCGTGCTGTAGCTGCTGTTGCCCACGCGGCTCCAGCGCTCGCCCATGTTCTCCAACTCCTGCTTCGCGAGCCGCTGGCCGGTGGCGAGCACGCTCACATCCTGCAGCAGCGTCATCGTCACCGTCTCCATCTCCTTCGCATTCGTCCGCGAAGGGACCGTGAACGTGCCGATGATGTCCACGCGGTCGTTCGGCTGCACGAGGCTGCTGACCGCCGCGTCGCCGCTGATGGCGAGCGAGATGGCGCGCAGGCCCGGCTTGATGATCGGCGAGAGGCCTGTGCGGATGCCCTCGGGCATCTCGACATCGGCCCAGAGGATCGGCTGCCGTTTTTCGACGCTGTATTTCAGCTTGCGGCCGAGGATCATGTCCTTGTCCTTCTTCTCCACGTAGTCCTTCGTGTAGCCGCCGCGCTTGCGGAAGATCTTGATGAGGCCGATGTCGTCGAACTTCAGCTCCGCGCCCTGCACGAGGTTGTCCGCCGCCGCGATGACCTCGATCTCCTCGGCGTCCTTGAAGAGCTCGTCGCGCACCGACTGGATGTAGCGGTTGGTCAGGATGAAGGCCAGCAGGCCGACGACCACCGAGATGATCAAGATCAATTTCTGTTTCATAGTCTCGCTCCCGCCGACGGCGCCGCGGCCGCATTCATTGCAAGCGCTTGTGCAAAAAGATAACCACAGTCTGACCGCGTACACCAGTTGAATTCGCGTTGATCGCCAGTATTTCCGCTCCGCGCACATAGATGTCGCTGGCCTGGTCGCGCGGCCCGAGCCCCGGCTTCCAGCCGGCGTTCCGCATGGCCTCGGCGTAATAGCGCAGCACGGAGTTCGGGTCTGCGCCGACTGTCGCGGTGGCGGTGGTCGAGTGCGCCGCGTCGTTTTCGATCGCCTGCGTCCAGCGCAGGCCGGGGAACAACGGCACGTCCGGCGGCAGCGGCCGGGCCGGCGCCTGCTGCGAGCGCGCGAACTCGGCTTCGGTCTGTTCCATGCGGAACAACATGCACGTGTTGCGCTGGTCCATGTGCGCCGCGAGCAGGCGGATCACCCGGCCGCCGTCGAGCACCACGCCCCAGCCCAGCTTGGGGCCGCTGACGCAGAACACCTGCGCGCCCAGTGCGCGGTAGCCGGCGGTCAGCCGCTCCAGCACCTGCGGTGGCGAGCCCTCGACCTGGTAGACCTCCAGCGAGCCCGCGCCGCCGTTGAGCTTCATCGCCGTCGTGTAGGCGGGATGCTCGCCGGCCATGATGGCGCGGACGGGATCGTTGGCGCGCGCCCCCCAGCGCTCAAACACCAGCGCCGGCGCGGCCAGCGGCGCGAGCAGGGCGAGCGCCAGCAGCAGGCGTTTCCCAAGGATTGGAACTGGGGGCGCGGGGCTTTTCCCGGCCTTGGACAAGCTCCCGGCGGGCTTTTCCCAGCCTTGGGAAATCAGCGCAACGGCTCTTCCAAACCTGGGAAACGATGGGCGGCGCACGGGTCTCATTTGACGTTTTCGATATGGGCCCACGCCAGCCAGGCATCGCCCTGCATCGTGATGGCGTCGGCGCCGTAGACGATATGGCGGATGATAGGAAACCGCGCCAGGTCAATGGTTTCCTGCTCACGGCCATGGGTCAGGAACAGGTTGTCCAACAGACCGCCGGCATTGGCGGCGGCTGATATCTCGTTGCCCGGCGCGTAGGCGGAAAGATCGCTGGGCTGTGCGCGTGCGATCACCCCGGCTGTAATGGTGTTGGGATTGCCGGCCACTTGCTGGTCATCCTGCGAATAGTGGAGCTTGTCGCGTCCGGTGTTCCAATCGCTGATCCAGGACGGAACGCTGTAGCGCAAGATGTACGGATCTTGTATGGCGTCCTGTCCGGCTTGCGCGCGAGCCTGGTTGAGCGTCTGGGTGTGCGCGCGGGACAAGGTCTGAATCAGGAGGATCCCCATGATCAGCACAACAATGGCGATGAGCCCGGTGACGAGTTCGGCGATGGCTTGACCCGAGCGCGTGTGACGGCGCCCCATCCGATTTTTTCCAGCGTTATTCACGGCTTGGTTTCCGTTCCTATTTGACTGGCTGCCAGCCCGGTCAGTGCCCATGGGCAGACCCTCCGCCGCCACCGCCGCCGCCCGGGGCGCTGGTCGGGCAGTTGGTCGTCCAGGCGGTACGCAGCAACGCGCTCCCACGCTGTTGGAAGTCCGTAAACTGCGGGTCCCATTTGACGATCAGCTTGCAATGACTGCAATTGGGCTCCAGGCTGGCCGCCCCGTTATACAGGTAATCGTACACGTGTTTGTAATGATTCTCGGGGATGGAGCCCGTCCCGCTGTCCGCGTCCCCGTTATCTATGTCGGGGGGGGGCGAGATGCCCGCGCTATCAACCGGCACAAGCCGCACGTCGCGAAACGCGGGCAGCACAACGTGGTAGGCCGAGGCGGACAGGTCGCCATCGAGATATCCAAATGGCTTGGCTGCAGAGACATACGTTACATGATGCACCGACTTGTTGAAATAGCTCGGATTGGAGGTCGCGCACACCCGGAGACTGGTTGCAGCGCCGACGACATCATATTTCGTCTTGATGCTCGAAGTAAAGGGATACGGGCCGCCCTCTTGCAGGCCATTCACGTACGCCGTCCAGTTGGTCCACGAGCCGTCGTAACAATACCAGGTGGCCGGTACGAGCGTGACGTCCGACACCAAGGAGCGTCCGGCGACATCCGACAGCTGTTTCAAGACCTTGGCGGGGAGCGTGGCGTCGCCCATGAAACCCGCCAAGGCAGCCAGATAGGGGAGCGTGGTCACATTGACGGAAAGGAATTCACGGAACGTCAGCTTGGGCAGGTCGTCATGCGTGCAGTTGTTCAATAAATACATATGCCCGCGATAAAACCAGCACCACATCTCCCACCGGACTGCATCGTAGAACTTGGGATCCAACAAGACGTGATAGGCATAGCTTCCGGGCAAGGCGACGATGCCCTCGCTGGCAACAGCTTCTGCCATAGTGGCATAGTCTGTCAGCTGTTGATCGACGCGCGCGATATGGGCATGGGACAGCACGCTATGTGTGAACGTGCCATTTACGAACACACGGTTATTCTTGGCAACTTGTTGTGCTGCGGCGAGCCCGATCATCGGGCCGGCATAACGGACCTGGCCCTGCAGGGCGGCGATGGCGCGCGCCTCGGCGAAATTCGTGTCGCCGCGCAACAGCGCATCGTTGATCGCCACGGCCTGGGCGGCGTTGAGTTCCCCGAGGATATTTAGCGTGATGCCTTGCCAACGGGCGGCGGCCAGCGCCGCACCATCGCCGGCGTTGCGCGTGAGGGATTTGACGTAGAGCCCTTTGTGCAGATCGAAATTCCACAGGGCCACGAAGGCCAGAATCACCACCACCATGATCAAGAAAAGCATGGTCTGCCCGCGGCGCAACCGATGGGACCGTTTTTTCATTCGAGGTAAAGTTTGTAGTGGCTTTCGATGGTGGCCTGGCCTTTGAGCATCAGATCGTCTTGACCTTGGAAAAAGGCCCGGTGCAGGCCGAAATTCAAGGGGAAATCATGCTGCACATGCACCGTGACCGCCACGTTATCATCTTGAGGATAGGTTGTATTCACCAAGTTTCGCAGGGTGACTGACTGGTTGATGTTGGGGGTTTTGGTCAGGCTGCCCGCTGCATACGTCCAGCCGTACTTGTTCAAATAATCAAGCTGATAATCCAGGTAACCCGCCGCCTCGCCCCAATTCCCGGAGCCTAAATAAAAGGGGATGGCAACATACTCGTCCGCCACCTGCGCCGAGCTGCCCCTGTAGGACAAAGCCCGCCGCCACGCGCGATCAATGCTATGCGGTTGCTGGATGACCAGGGGACTGTAAACAGGGCTGGGCTGCGTCATTTGCCCGGCAAGGGGAATGGCCGCCACGCGGATGGTTTTCTGAACCATGAACTCATTGAAACCCACCGCTTTAGCCCGGGCGCCACAGACGGCGGCGTGGTCGAGGATCTCGCGCGCCATGAATATCTGGGAAACCTGCAAACTGCCGAACAAAACAAGGCACAGGATGACGATAACAATGCACGACTCAATCAGGCTTTGACCTGATCGAGACGACATCGTTCGCAACCCGCTGCCTGGGGCACCGAATGTCTTACGCCCCACGGCAACGGTTCGAAACCGTCGCTGGGCGATGGCCTGCATGGCGATGAAGCGCGCCGGGCCTCAGTGCGTGCCGGTCGCGTCCAAGCTCTTCAGGGTGTCCTGCGACTTGGTCTGCGCCGCAGCCTGGGCGGCCTGCGAGCCTGTGCCGCTGTCCATCTCGGACACGGCGCCCGAGAGCTTGGCGCGAATCGTATCGCTGAAAGCCGCGAAAACCGCCAACGCCGCGATCGCCACCAACACCACGATGATGATGTATTCCACCATCGCCTGCCCGCGTTTATTCCGATTCTTCATGCTGCTCCTCTCACTGTGCTGTTACGGATATTCATACGCAATCAAATCCAACACCCGCCCGCCCGCCTCTTTGAAGGCGAACAAAAATACGGCCAACATGAGCAGCACGCCCAGCGTCATGCCGGTCAAGACCACATACTCCACCATCGCCTGCCCGGCCTTGCAGCGCCATCCCGCCCACTGGTTGTGCCACTTCATATTGCGAATATATTGTACTCACAAAAAGAAAAAAAGCTATACTGATTTGCGTGTGAAGCATCGGGCGGGCCAACTGCCCGGCAAAGCGAGGAAAAGCGATGAAAAGAAATACGTGGTTTGCCCTGCTGGCTGTCATCCTGTGCGCTGCCCTCACCGGTTTGGGCGCTTTGCTGACCTGCCCCAAGTGCGGCTATGAACAGACCGAAGGCACGGAGAAGTGCACCCACTGCAGCGCGGCGCTGCCCAAGGTGCCCGTCAAGGTCGCGCCGGACGCCGTCAAGGTGGTCAAACCCACCTGGGCCATCGCGGCCGACGATGATTGGCGCAAAGCCGGCGAGGTGGCCGCGGCCAAGAAACTCTGGCTGGCTTGGTTCTATGCCCGCAACGCCTATACGTTGAACATGATGACCGAGGGCACCAACTCCTCCCGCGCCAGCAATTTGGTCAGCTTGATGCTGGGCTATGAAAAACGGCTGAGCTCCTCGGCGGTCACCTGTCCGCTCTGCAAGGGCACCGGCCATGCCGATATTCGCATCAAGCTCACCAGCGGCCGCGAGCAGGTCATGCATTCCGATTCCGTCCGGTGCAAGTTCTGCGACGGCGCCGGCACGCTGGGCGTCTTCGTCCGCGCCGACCTGCTCAACCACGACCGCGCCCAGGTCAAGCGGGACTACGACGCCCTGCAAAAGGACCGCGGCTGGTCGGGCCTCTCCGGGGTCTGGCTGCCGGAGGATCTGACGAAGGACCTGACGCTCAAGGACCGCGTGCAGCTTATGCGCACCCTGGGCAGCCCCTGCTTGGATTGTGCCGGGCTGGGCAAGCTCGCTTGTATCAAGTGCGACGGTGCCGGGTGGGCCAAGTGCAGCAATGGGGAATGTACTTCCGGCTACGCCCCGTGCGCCGACTGCGGCGCCACCGGCAAGCCCACCAAGAAAACCGCCACTACGTCCGGCAGGTACACCTCGATGGGCTCCTTCTGCCCGACCTGCGGCGGCACGGGCCACAGCCTCTGCCGCACCTGCAAAGGCGCCGCCCATCTCGCCTGCACGGTCTGCACCGGCAAGGCCATCCAGGTTTGCAAGACCTGCAGCGGCGCCGGCCAGAACCCCGTCTGCACCCAGTGCCGGGGCGATGGCACCTTGGCCTGCAACCGCTGCCGCGGCGCCGGCAAAATCCGCAACGCCCCCTGCACTGACTGCAGTGGCGAAGGCCTGGTCCTGTGCTCCAACTGCAAGGGCGTGGGCCGCGTCTCCCGGCGCTGACGCGTTGGCTGCCCATGCGTAACGCACCTCCTTGGCTGAGCCTGCTGCTGTGGCTGGCGCTCTGTTTGGGCGCCGGGGCGCTGGGCGCGGGCTTCACCGCGGACGCGGTCCGGCAATGGTATCCCACCCTTCACAAGCCGGTCTGGAATCCTCCGGAGTGGCTTTTCGGGCCGGTGTGGACGGTGCTCTATGTGATGATGGCCGTGGCCGCGCACCGTATCGGGCGGCGCCCAAACCGCACGCTGCCGCTGGCGCTCTTTCTGGCGCAGCTCGCGCTCAACGCCGCCTGGTCGCCGGTCTTCTTCGGCGGCCATCAGATCGGGGCGGCGTTGATCGTGCTCGCCGCGCTCTGGCTGACGCTCGCCGCGACGACCGCCGTGTTCTTCCGCCGCGACACCATCGCCGGCGCCTTGCTCGCTCCCTACCTTGTGTGGTGTACGTTTGCCGCCGCGCTCAACTGGGCGATCTGGCGGCTCAACGCTTAACGGCGCGTCGGAAATCTGGTTTACTGCACCCGTGACCGAACTCTCCATCGCTGCGAAAGAAGCGCACGCCCGCGACATCGCGCGGACGCTGCGCGCCGCCGGCCATGCCGCGCTCTTCGCCGGCGGCTGCGTCCGCGACCGGCTACTCGGCCGCGCACCGAAGGATTTCGACATCGCCACCAGCGCGACGCCCGACCAGATCGTCCAGCTTTTCTCGCGCACCATCGAAACCGGCCGGGCGTTCGGCGTCATGCAGGTCGTCCTCGCCGGCCACCCGACCGAGGTCGCCACCTTCCGCCGCGACCTCGGCGGCTCCGACGGTCGCCGGCCCGACGCGGTCGCCTTCAGCACGCCGGAGGAGGACGCGCAGCGCCGCGACTTCACGGTCAACGGCCTGTTCAGCGACCCGGAGACCGGCGCGGTCATCGACTATGTGGGCGGCCGCGAGGATCTGGGCAAGAAAATCATCCGCGCCATCGGCGCGCCACGCGCGCGGTTTGCCGAGGATTATCTGCGGCTGCTGCGCGCCGTGCGGTTCGCCGCGACGCTGGAGTTCGCCATCGATCCGGAGACCTTCGCCGCGGTGCAGGCATACGCGCCGCGCATCACCGCCATCAGCGCCGAGCGCATCCAGCAGGAGCTCTCGCGGCTGCTCGTCGAGGCCCCGCGCCCCGGACAGGCGCTGCGGCTGCTGCAGCGCAGCGGCCTGCTTGCCGTGCTGCTGCCGGAGGTCGCCGCGCTCGAGGGGCAGGCGCAGCCGCCGCAGTTCCATCCCGAGGGCGATGTCTTCGTCCATACCGTCATGATGCTCGACGACATGCCGGCGGAGCGCTCGCGCACGCTAGCGTGGGCCGTGCTGCTCCACGACATCGGCAAGCCGCCGACCGCCGTGCTGACGCGCGAGCCCGACGGCAGCGACCGCATCCGCTTCAACTATCACGACGAGGCCGGCGCGAAGATGGCGGAGGCCGTCTTGCGGCGGCTGAAAATGTCCGCCGACGAGATCGAGGACATCGCCTACTGCGTGAAGAACCACATGCGCTTCAAGGAGGTCCGGCAGATGCGCCGCGCCAAGCTGCGCCAGCTCGTCGGCGCGCGGACCTTCCCGGTCGAGCTGCAGCTGCACTGGCTCGACTGCCGCGCGAGCCACGGCGACGTGGTGAACCATGCATTTCTGGTGCAGTTTCAGGAAGAGCTGAAGCACGAGCCGGTGCTGCCCAAGCCGCTGATCACCGGCCACGATCTGATGGCGCGCGGCTTCAAACCCGGCCTAGAACTCGGCCGCTGGCACAAGCGCGCCTACGAGCGCCAGCTCGAAGGCCACCTGACCACGCGTGAGGAGCTCCTCGCCTGGCTCGACGCCGAGCTGGCCAAGCCCGACGCGCCCGACGAACCCGACGAACATCGAACATCGAACATTTAACATCGAACATCGAAGTCCGGCGGATGGTGCGCTGCAGTTCAATGGCGACTGGAAACGAGGTCGCCCAAAGACTTGGGAATGGTAGGGCGACGCCTCCGGCGGAGCCGAAAGAAAACCGACCTACCGCTCAGCGCCGAAACGGACCTCAATATCCGCCGCCTCGCCGCTGCCGCCGGGCTTGCCATCGCTACCGTAGCTGATCACCGAGCCGTAGCCCTTCGCCGGATCGAAGGGCTGATAGATCAACGAACGGCTCCAAAAATCAACCAGTCCTCGTTCGCAATAAATGATATTGGTGAGATCAGCCAACGATTGGGGCCAGTTTTATGCTCGTCATGATAATGTTTCGAAGCCTCGCTCACGCCATTCATGAGCCCTCTGCTCACGGCCCAAGGCGGATGATGGACGGGCCGGAGAAGGGTGGGGAATAAAAGCAGGCACATCAGGCCCACAAAGACGATGGCAACAACCCGCCAGTTGAAACTGGTTTTCTTCATCTCAATCCCGGCGTTTTCCATCCCGGGGAGGCTGACGGACGACCGCTGAAAGCCGCCCGCTATTTTTCCGCGTGGGCCTGCTGCGTGAATTTCAGCGCGTCGGCGGCGAGGGTGACCTCGATGGCTTCGCCGTCGGCGATGTGGCCGCGCAGGATTTCCTCGGCGAGCGGGTTTTCGAGGTAGCGCTCGGTCGTGCGGCGCAGGTTGCGCGCGCCGTAGGTGGTGTCGAAGCCCTTCTCCAGCAGGAACGCGAGCGCGGCCTCATCGAGCTTCAGCGCCAGCTTGCGCGAGGCGAGGCGGTTGCGGACCTTGTCGAGCTCGAGGTCGAGGATGCGGCGCGCGTCGTCGCGGTCGAGCTGGCGGAAGACGATGACGTCCTCGATGCGGTTGAGCAGCTCGGGCCGGAAGACCTTCTTGGCCTCGTCGAGCATCTGCCCCTTGAGCTTGGCGTAGTCGGCCGCCGCGGTGTGCTCGCCGAAGCCGAGGCCGCCGCCGCCCTTGCGGATCAGGTCGGACCCGAGGTTGCTGGTCATGATGATGATCGTGTTGCGGAAGTCCACGCTGCGGCCGAGGCCGTCGGTCAGCTTGCCCTCCTCCAGCACCTGCAGCAGGATGTGCGTCACGTCCGGGTGCGCCTTCTCGATCTCGTCGAAGAGCACGACGGAGTAGGGGCGCCGGCGGACCTTCTCGGTGAGCTGGCCGCCCTCCTCGTAGCCGACATAGCCCGGGGGCGAGCCGACGAGGCGCGAGACGTTGAACTTCTCCATGTATTCGGACATGTCGACGCGGATGAGCGCGTCGGCGTTGTCGAACATGAACTCGGCGAGCGCCTTCGCCAGCAGCGTCTTGCCGACGCCGGTCGGGCCGAGGAAGATGAACGAGCCGATCGGCCGCCGCGGGTCCTTGAGGTTGGCGCGCGAGCGGCGCAGGGCCTTGGCGATGGCGTTGACGGCGTCGGGCTGGCCGATCACGGTCTTGTCGAGCTCGCGCTCCATCTCCAGCAGGCGCGACATGTCCTTCTGGCTCATCTTGGTCAGCGGGATGCCGGTCCAGCGCGAGGTGACGATCATGATGTCGTCGTCGGTCAGCGTCGGCTGGTTGGCGTCGGACGCCGTGCGCCAGTCGGCGAGGATCTTTTCCAGCTCCTCGCGCGCCAGGCGCTCGGCGTCGCGCAGCTGGGCGGCGTCCTCGAAGTGCTGGCCGCGGATGGCCTCTTCCTTCTGCTTGCGCAGCTCCTCGATGCGCACCTCGCGGTCCTTGAGCTCCGGCGGGCGGGTCATGTTGGTGATGCGCGCGCGGGCGCCGGCCTCGTCCACCAGGTCGATGGCTTTGTCCGGGAGAAACCGGTCGGGCAGGTAGCGCGCGGACAGCTCGACGGCCGACTGCAGCGCGCCGTCGGTGATGTGGACGCGGTGGTGCGCCTCGTAGCGGGCGCGCAGGCCCTTGAGGATCAGCACGGCCTCCTCGATGGTCGGCTCGCGCACCATGATGGACTGGAAGCGGCGCTCGAGCGCGGCGTCCTTCTCGATGCTCTTGCGGTACTCGCCGAGCGTCGTCGCGCCGATGCACTGGAGCTCGCCGCGGGCGAGCGCGGGCTTGATGATGTTCGAGGCGTCCATCGCGCCCTCGGCCCCGCCGGCGCCGATGATGGTGTGCAGCTCGTCCACGAACAGGATGACGTTCTTCACGCGGCGGATCTCGTCCATCACCGCCTTGATGCGCTCCTCGAACTGGCCGCGGTACTTGGTGCCGGCGACCATCAGCGCCAGGTCGAGCGTGATGACGCGCTTGCCGCGCAGGATTTCCGGGATCTCGCCGCGCACGATCGCCTGCGCGAGCCCTTCGACGATCGCGGTCTTGCCGACGCCGGCCTCGCCGAGCAGCACGGGGTTGTTCTTCGTGCGGCGGCAGAGGATCTGCATCACGCGCTCGATTTCCGAGGCGCGGCCGATCACCGGGTCGAGCTCGCCCTTGTAGGCCAGCTCCGTCAGGTCGCGGCCGAAGGCGTTCAGGGCGGGCGTCTTCACGCCGCCCTTTTTGTCGCCCTCCGCCTGCTTCTCGCCGGCGGTCGGCGCCTTCTTCGGCTCCGGCGCGGCTTTCTTCCCGCCCTCGTCGCCCTCCTCGCCTTCCGCCTCGCCGCTGAATTCCCGAAGGATCTCCTCGCGGACCTTGTCGGCATCCACGCTCAAATTTTTCAGCACCTGCGCGGCGACGCCTTCGCCCTCCGCAAGCAGGCCGAGCAGCAGGTGCTCGGTGCCCACGTAGTCGTGGCCGAGGTTCTGCGCCTCCTGGCGCGCGAGCTGCAGCACCTTCTTGACGCGCGGCGTGAACGGGACGCTGCCGGCGGTCTTGGTCTCCGGCCCGCTGCCGACGGCCTTCTCGACCTCCAGGCGCGCGATGCCCAGGTCCACGCCCATCTTCTCCAGGATGATGACCGCGACGCCCTCGCCGAGCGCGATCAGGCCGAGCAGGAGGTGCTCGGTGCCGATGTAGTTGTGGTTGAAGCGGTCCGCTTCCTGCCGCGCCAGCTGCAGGACCTTCTTGGCGCGCTCCGTGAATCTGTCCATTTCTCCGCTCATGATAATCCTTTCGCCGCCGCCAGTTGCGTGCGGACTAAATCGGCCCGGACCCGGTCGCGGTCCTTCGGCTTGAGCATCTTGCCCTCGCGCTGCTGCAGGTGCGCCGGCTGCGTCAGGAGCAGCAGCCGGTCCACCGCGGCACGGTCGACCCCGGTCAAGATCCCCAGGTCGATCCCCAGCCTCAGACCGGAGAGCAGGTTCAGGGCCTCCTTCGAGTCGAGGAGGTGCGCGTGGCTCAGGATGCCCAGCGCGCGGCCCACGTGGTCGCGCACCACAATCTCGCGCTTCTCCAGCAGCCGGGCCCGCGCGTTCTTCTCGTGTTCGACCAGTTCGAGCACGATCTGTTCGATGTTGCGGACAATGTTTTCCTCGCGGTCGCCGAGCGTGATCTGGTTGGAGATCTGGAACATGTTGCCCACGGCCTCGGTGCCCTCGCCCCACAGCCCGCGGACGGCCAGGCCGATCTTGGTCAGGCCCTTGGCCACCGGGTTCAGCTCGTTCATCAGCGCCAGCCCCGGCAGGTGCAGCATCACGCTCGCCCGCAGCCCGGTGCCGACGTTGGTGGGGCAGGCGGTCAGGTAGCCCAGACGCGGCGAGAAGGCGTAGCGGGCGCGCGCCTCGATCTCGTCGTCGAGGGCGTTCATCCGCTGCCAGATCTGCTGCAGCGCCAGCCCCGGCGTCATGCTTTGCAGGCGCAGGTGGTCTTCCTCGTTGACCATGACGGAGATCGTCTCGTCGCTGCGGGCGACCAGTCCGCTGCCGCGCCCGCGCTGCGCCATCTCGCCGCTGATCAGGTGGCGCTCGAAGAGGATCATCCGCTCGAATTCCTCCAACTCGGCCATGGAGAAGGCGAAGGCCGGCGCGAGGCTGGGGATGTCCATGAGGGTGGCCCGCATCTGCTGCCAGATCCGCTCGCACTCTTCCTCGCCGGCCCAGCCTGGGAACGCGGCGCCGCGCAGGTTGCGCGCGAGCCGGATGCGGCTGCTGACCACCGTCCCGGTGTCGGCGCCCGTCGCCAGCCACGCGCATGGCTGCTGCAGGAGTTCGTCGAGCCTCATCCCGCCGGCTCCTTCCCGCGCAGGGCCGCCAGGCGGTCGCGCAGCCGCGCCGCCTCCTCGAAATTTTCCTCGGCGACGGCCTTCTCCAGCGCCTTCTGCAGCGCGGCGGCCTCCGCCGTGGACTGGACCCGCTTGCTCTCGCGCGCCGGGATCTTGCCGGTGTGCTGGTGCGCGCGGTGCATGTTGTGGAGCATCGGGGCGAGCTCCTCCACGAAGGTCTCGTAGCAGTCCGCGCAGCCGAGCCGGCCGGTCTTCCGGAAATCCGCGCGCCGCATATGGCAGCGCGGGCAGGCCCGCTCGGTTTCCGGGGCGGCGCGCGGCGGCTTGCCGCCCGCGAGCGCCGGGCCGCCGCTCAGCCCCATCAGCAGGTCGGTGATCGAGATCGTCCCCTTGATGTCCAGCCCGCTCTTCGCGGCACAGGCCTCGCAGAGGTTGACCTTCTTGACCTCGCTGCCGACCACCTGGGTCAGGTGGACCGTCGCCTCATGTTCTTTGCAGAGTTCGCATTGCATGGCCATAAATCCCGGAGGAGTGTACCGCTCCTGCTGCGTTTTCCAAGGCTTGGAAGAATTCACGCCCGCCTTTCCAGGCCTTGGAAAAAATTCCGCGAGTCTTTCCAACCCCTGGAAAAACCGCCCTGTTCCGTTTCCCATCCTTGGAAACCGCCGCCGGCTCACTCGATCGGCGTGCCGGAGCTGCGCGCGAGTTCGCGGTACGCCTGCTCCAGCCGCTTGGCGACCGGGCCGGGCTTGCCCGTGCCGATCGCGCGGCGGTCCATCTTGACCACGCTGATGATCTCCGCCGCCGTGCCGGTCAGGAACAGTTCGTCGGCGGTGTAGAGGTCGTAACGCGTCAGGACGTCTTCCTTCACCGTGAAGCCGTGCTGCTGCGCGAGGTCCATGACCGTCGCGCGCGTGATGCCCTCGAGCGCGCCGCACCACGCGGGCGGCGTGCGCAGCGTGGTGCCGTTGACGACGAAGACGTTGTCGCCGCTCGCCTCGGCCACGTAGCCCTGCGTGTTGAGCATGATGCACTCCATGCAGCCGGCGTTCATCGCCTCGATCTTCGCCAGGATGTTGTTCAGATAGTTCAGGCTCTTGATCCGCGGGTTGACCGCCTCGGTGTGGTTGCGCAGCGTGCCCACGGTGATCACCGCGAGCCCGTTGTCATAGAGCTCCTGCGGATAGAGCTGGATGGCGCCGGCGATGATGATGACCTGCGGCTCCTTGCACGACTCCGGGTTCAGGCCGAGCGAACCGACGCCGCGCGTGACCACGTGCCGGATGTAGCCGTTCTTGATGCCGTTGGCTTTGCAGGTGGCGACGACAGCGGCGTTCATGTCCGCCTTCGACATGGGGATGTTCATGTCAATCGCCTTGGCCGAGCGATAGAGCCGGTCGGTATGCGCGTCGAGCTTGAACACGCGGCCGTTGTAGGCGCGGATGCCCTCGAAGACGCCGTCGCCGTAGAGCAGCCCGTGGTCGAAGACGGAAACCTTTGCCTGTTCCGGGTCCACCAGCTTGCCGTTCATGTAGATTTTCATAGCGATCCCTTTCTCGCCCAGCCGCGGGAAACCAACGGATGACCGCGCGCCTTCGCGTCGTTGCGCGCGTCCACTTGCGGAAACGCGAACGGCGTCAGGATAGCTTGCCGTCGCGCAAAATCAACGTCCGATTGCAGCGCGCCGCGATGTCGGCGTTGTGCGTCACCATGACCAGCGTGTGGCCCCGGTCGCGCGTCAGTCGGAAGAGGTGTTCGAGCACCTGCTCGCCGGTGGCGGAGTCGAGGTTGCCGGTGGGCTCGTCGGCCAGCACCAGCTCCGGCTCGTTCATCAGCGCGCGCGCCAGCGCGGCGCGCTGCTGCTCGCCGCCGGAGAGCTCCGACGGCCGGTGTGCCGTGCGAGCCGCCAGCCCGTCGCTGGCCAGCAGGCTGCGGCCCCGGTCCTCCAGCG
>CAIWHP010000243.1 GCA_903912445.1 uncultured Lentisphaerota bacterium | reverse complement strand
TGGTGGCGGCGGTGACCAGCCAGTGGCCGCTGGAGACGCCTCGAAACGCCGCGCTTTGGGATGCCGAGCTGCGATCGAGGGTCACCGAATCAGGCCCCAGCAACATGCCGACCTCGAGCTGGGGCGAGCTGGCGCTGGCGACATGCCAGCTTTCGCCGCGCCCCGCGATGTCCGCAGCGCGCTCCGCCAGCCGGGCGGTGGCATCAAGCGCGCCGGCGGCTTCCTGAGCGGCCGCCATGGCCTCCCGGAATTCGCGCCCGGCGTCCGTTTCCCGGAGGATCTGGTCAAAACCGTCCACGTACTCGCGTCCGCCGAGCCAGTCGAGCTGCAGGTCCGCCAGCACGCGCTGGAGCGGATCGCCGTAGCGCACGCGCTGGCCCGCCTCGGCGAGGTCAAGGACGCGCCGGGTGATCACGCCGCGCGGAACCGGCTTCACCCCGGCGGGCAGCCGCCCCGCGGTCGCCACGCTCATCGCCTGGCCGAGCACGCGGTTGGCGGCGCTGAGCAGGCCCGTCGGCAGGTTATCCACGTAATCGGGCATTCCGATGCTGTCAGGCGACAGCTCCACGCCCCGCTCGTCCACGCCCAAGGTGAGATTGAACCGGCCCAGGACGCTGTTGTCACTGCTTGTCAGGTTGTTGAAGTTGATGTAGCCCGTGCGCTGCGAGCGCAGCCGGTAGGTGGCGGTGGCGCTCTGTCCGGGCCCAAGGGTGCCAATCTGAACCGTCTCGCCGCTCTCAAGAACCGCGCCGCTGACGCTCGTGCCCCGCAGGGTGACGCTCAGCAGGTTCGCCACGGCGTCGCTGGTGTTGAGCAGGGTGACCGTGGCCGCGTAAGGCTCCCCAAATCGAACCGTGCGCGGGTGCGAGAAGGCGAGCGAAAACTTCGGATTTCGCACGAGGACCGATCCGGCAGCCAGGCCCCTGACTTTCACCAAGCCCGCGGCACGGCCCTCAAGATCGGCGCCCAGCTCAATGTCCATGACATGGAGCCCCTCCTGCAATCCCTCCACGAGAAACTCGGCGGAGCCGGCCTGGCCGGGATGGAATCGCCCGGCCTTTTCCGGCGATGGACCGAGCACCGGCAGGACGCTCTGAACTTGCCTGTCCGAGCCGAGCCGCGCGAAGCGGAGCGGATCGTCTCCGGGCTGGCCGTAATTCGTGCTGGCAATGCCGTCGGGTCCGGGCGGAAGCTTGAGCCTTGCCATCACGTTCAGGACGCTCAGGCCCGACTGAGCAGGCGCCCCGTTCTCCGTGAAGATCTGGACCGAAAAGAACTGGTTGAGATACCCGATGTTGCCCGGGATGACCATGATGGCCGGGATCGGCGGGATGCTGAGGCGCAGGTTTTTCTCCACCGCTTCGGTGGGCTCGAAGTTGATGCCCTTAATCTGGAGATTGAGGCCGGGCCGCTCAAGCTGCTGCGGCAGCCCCTCGATCTGCAGGACGGAGGCAATCTGGTCATTGATCTCCTTGGCCTGCATCGACCGGGCATCGAGTTCGGCCTGGGGGATGATCTC
>CAIWHP010000242.1 GCA_903912445.1 uncultured Lentisphaerota bacterium | reverse complement strand
CCTGTGCCGATTGCGCGCGCGAAATCCGCGACGCGACAGACCGGCGCCAGGGCTACGCCTTCACGAACTGCACCTGCTGCGGACCGCGCTATACGATTGTGCGCGCCTTGCCCTACGACCGGGCGCAGACCTCGATGGCCGCGTTCACGATGTGCGCCGCCTGCCAGAAAGAATATGCGACGCCGGCCGACCGCCGGTTTGACGCGCAGCCGAATGCGTGCGCGGCCTGCGGGCCGGCGCTGCGGCTTCAGGATGCACAAAACAGGCCGGTGCCGGACGGCGCCGATCCGCTAGCCGCGGCAGTGGACCTGCTACGGCAGGGGCAGATCCTCGCCGTGAAAAGCCTCGGCGGCTATCACCTGTGCTGCGAGGCGACGAACGTCGCCGCCATCCAGCGCCTGCGCGAGCGCAAGCACCGGCCGACGAAGCCGTTTGCGGTTATGTTCCCGACCCTGGACGCGGTGCGGGAACACTGCGTGGTGAGCGCGGCGGAGGAGGCCGAGCTGACGTCCCCGGCCGCGCCGATCGTGATCCTGCGCCGGCGGACGGAATCCGTGCTGCCGACCGAGATCGCGCCGAACACGCACGACCTGGGCGCGTTCCTCCCCTATACGCCCCTGCACCTGCTGCTGCTTGACCGGATCGGCCCGCTCATCATGACCAGCGGCAACCGTTCCGAGGAGCCGCTGGCCATGGACGAGTCGGACCTGACGCATCTGCTCGGCACGTTCGCCGACTACGCGCTGATCCACAACCGGCCGATCGTGCGGCGCTGCGACGATTCCGTGCTCAAGCTGGCCGGCGAGCGGCGCATCCTGATCCGCCGCGCGCGCGGCTTCGTGCCCAGCGCGATCCCCCTGCCCATGCGCGGCCCGCCGGTGCTGGCGGTCGGCGGCGACCTGAAAAACGTGTTCGCGCTGACGCGCCACCAGCAGGCGATCCTCTCGCCGCACATCGGCAACCTGGAAGAATTTGCCAGCTACAGCTTCCTGGAGGAGGCGGTCGCGGACCTGGCGCGCCTGCTGCAGGTCAAGCCGGAGATCGTCGCCCACGACCTGCATCCCGACTATGCGGCGACGCGGTTCGCGCGCGAGTATCCCGCGCACACCCACATCGCAGTGCAGCACCATCATGCCCACGTCGTCGCCGGCATGGTGGAGCACAACCTGCGCGGGCCGGTCCTCGGCATCGCGCTCGATGGCATGGGCCATGGCACCGACGGCACGCTCTGGGGCGGCGAGGTGCTGCTGGCCGACCTGTGCACCTTCCATCGCGTGGCGCACTTCAAGGCGGCGCGCCTGCCGGGCGGCGACGAGGCCACGCGCCATCCCGTCCGCACCGCCTGGGGCCAGCTCGTGGCCGAGTTCGGCCCGGAGGCCGAGGCCGTCGCGGCCGAATGCCTGCCGGCGCTGGACGCGGGCGAACGCGGCACGCTGCACACGATGATCAAGCAGGGGCTCCGCTCGCCGTGGACAACCAGCGCGGGGCGGCTGTTCGATGCGGTGGCGGCGTTGCTGGGTTTCCAGCGCGCCATCTCCTTCGAGGGCGAGGCCGCGATCTACCTGCAGATGCTCGCCACCACCGCGCCCCTGCCGCCCTACCCCTTCGGGCTCGAGCGGCAGCGCGATCCGTGGATCATCAGCTTCGGCCCGACCCTGCGCGCGATCGTGCAGGATCTGCGCGCCGGCACGCCGCCAGCCGCGATCGCCGGCCGCTTCCACCGCACGGTGGCCGCGGCGCTCGTCGAGACCTGCGCCGCACTGCGCATGCGCTACGCCCGCCACGATGTCGTCCTCACCGGCGGGGTGATGCAGAACGATTTCCTGCTCGAGCTGCTCCACACCGGCTTGCAGACGCGCGGCTTCAAGGTACATTCGCACGCGCTGGTGCCGCCGAACGATGGCGGGCTCGCGCTGGGCCAGGCCGCCGTGGCCCTGGCCAAGTTTTTTACGTAAGGGAATCAACATGTGTCTCGCCATTCCGGCCCGCGTACTCGAGGTCAACGGCAACGATGCCGTCATCACCGTGCAAGGCGTCCAACGGACCGCCAACCTGATGTTGCTCGAAGACACCGTCCAGCCGGGTGATTACATCCTGCTCCACGCCGGCTTCGCCCTCCGCAAATGGACGGCGGCCGAGGCGCAGGAACAGGAACAGCTGCTCGCCGAGGTCGGGCTGGGCCCGCGCGACTAAACCATGACGCCTGACTTGTCCAGACCTTGGAAAGCATCGGCCGTCATTTTTCCAAACCTTGGAACAGGTCGCCTTTCCCCGTTCCCATGCTTGGCACAACCATGAACCCAACCCTTCAGGAAATCCTCGACCTCATGGCGCGCATCGGCCGCCCGGTGCAGCTGATGGAGGTCTGCGGCACCCATACGATGGCCATCTTCCGCACCGGCCTGCGCGCCCTGTTGCCGGAGAGCCTGCGCCTGCTCTCCGGCCCCGGCTGCCCGGTCTGCGTGACGCACGACCGCTTCCTTGAGCACGCGCTCGCCATCGCCGCCGCGCCCGGCACGCTCATCACCACGTTCGGCGACATGCTGCGCGTGCCCGGCCGGAGCGGCTCGCTGGAGACCGCGCGCGCCAACGGCGCCAACGTGCAGGTGGTCTATTCGCCGCTCGACGCGCTGGCCACCGCGCGCCAGCACCCGGAGCTGCGCGTCGTATTCCTCGGCATCGGCTTCGAGACCACGGCCCCCGCCACCGCCGGCGCGCTGCTTGAGGCCGCGCGGACCGGCGTGACCAATTTTATGGTCTTGAGCGCCCACAAGACCATCCCCAACGCGCTGGCCGCGCTGCTCAACAGCGGCGAGGTCAAGATTGACGGCTTCCTGATGCCCGGCCACGTCAGCGTCATCACCGGCACGCACATCTACGACGTGGTGGCGAGCGACTTCCAGCGGCCCGCCGTCGTCACCGGCTTCGAGGCCGAAGAGATCCTCGCCGGCATCGCCTTGACGCTGCGGATGATCGCCGCGGGTCACCCCGAGGTGGGCAACGCCTACGGCCATACCGTCACCGCCGAGGGCAACCGCAAGGCGCGCGAGCTGCTCAGGGAAGTCTTCGAACCGTGCGACGACGTCTGGCGCGGGCTGGGCCTGATCCCCGGCAGCGGGCTGCAGATCCGGCCGGCCTTTGCCGCGCACGACGCGGCACGGGCGTTCCCGGCGCCGGACGCACCGGTGCCGGAGACCAGCCGCGGCTGCCGCTGCGGCGATGTGCTGCGCGGCGTGATCACGCCGCCGCAATGCCCGCTGTTCCGCAACGTATGCACCCCGTGGTCGCCGCAGGGGGCCTGCATGGTCTCGAGCGAAGGCACCTGCGCCGCCTATTTCCGTTTTTCATGAGGATCCCTGATGGCCACACCCAACGACGATGTCATCCTGCTGAGCCACGGCGGCGGCGGGCGCCGGACCCAGCAGCTGCTCCGCGACCACATCTTTCCGCCGCTCGACAACCCGATCCTGCGGCAGATGGACGATTCCGCCTGCGTGGAGATCGCCGGCGCCGAACTGGCCTTCACGACCGATTCCTATGTCATCCGCCCCCTCTTCTTCCCCGGCGGCGACATCGGCCGCATCGCCATCTGCGGCACGGTGAACGATCTCGTCATGCAGGGCGCGCAGCCGCTCTACCTGACGCTCGGGCTGATCCTGGAGGAAGGGCTGCGGATCAGCGACCTCGATCGGATCATGCACTCCATGGCGGAGGCGGCGCGCGAGGCCGGCGTGCAGATCGTGGCCGGCGACACCAAGGTCGTCGAGCGCGGCGCGGGCAACGGCCTCTTCATCAACACCAGCGGTCTCGGCCTGCGGCGGCCCGGCATCAACACGCACGTGTCCAAGGCCCGGCCCGGCGATGTCGTGCTGGTCACCGGCACGCTCGGCGATCACGGCATGGCGGTCCTGAGCCGGCGCGAAGGCCTGCAATTCCAGACCACGCTGGTCAGCGATGTCGCGCCGCTCAACGGCCTGGTCGACGGCTTGCTCAAGGCCGTGCCCGGCATCCACGTGTTGCGCGACCCGACGCGCGGCGGCGTCGCGGCGGCGCTGCACGATGTGGCGACCGCGGCGCAGGTGTGCGTGAAGCTCGACGAGAACGCACTGCCCATCCGGCCGGAAGTGCGCGGCGCGTGCGGCCTGCTCGGGCTGGACCCGCTGGCCGTGGCCAACGAAGGCAAGGCGCTGGTGCTCTGCGCGGCGGCCGATGCGGAGCGCGCCTTGGCCGCGCTGCGCGCGCACCCGCTGGGCAGCGACGCCTGCCGCATCGGCGAGGTCTGCGCGACGCCGGTGGGGCGTGTCCTGCTGCGGACCCGCATCGGCGGCGAGCGGCTCGTCGAACTGCCCCTCGGCGACGACCTTCCGCGCATCTGCTAGGCTTGCTTTTCAGCGTCCAAAAGCTACAGTCGCTGCAACCAAAACAAGGGAAAAGATCATGCAAAAGCGGTTCATTTCGGGATTGATCGTGCTGACCTGCGCCGCCGTGACGGCGCACGCGGGCTGGGAATACACGTCGGCGACCACGGCCGAGGGCGGCAAGCACGCCGATATGCAGGACACCAAGATCCATGCCCTGGTGGATGGTTCCAAGGCGCGCCTCGAATTTACGGAGAGCAAGAATCCGCTCATGGGCGCCGGCACCTATCTGCTGACCACGGACGCCGGCAAAAGCGCGCAGCTGGTCAACCCCGCCGAGAAGAGCTACAGCGCCTGGGACATGAAGAAGATGATGGGCCTGGCCGGCGGCCTCATGGGTATGATGAACATGAAGGTCAAAGACCAGAAGGCCGAAAAGCTGCTTGAGGAAAAAGGCCCGAGCCTCCTCGGCATGCCGACCATGCACTACAAGTTCCGCACGTCCTACTCGATGGAAGTCAGCTTCATGGGGATGACACAGGCCACCGCCACGGTCAACGAGCAGGAGCTCTGGTCCACGACGGCGCTCAAGGACGCGGCCTTCACCTTCGCCGCCCTGCAACGCGATATGAAGACGGGCAACGAGGAACTCGACAAGCTCATCGCGACCCAGATGCACATGGCGCAGGGCTTCCCGCTCAAGATGATCATGAAGAACTCCGCCAAGGACGCGCAGGGCCAGGTGCAAAGTTCCACCGTGACGACAGAGGTCCTCTCGCTCAAGCAGGCCAGCATCGCGGCCAGCCAATTCGCCCTGCCCGCCGGCTATGCGGAGCGCGACCTCTCGCCGCTGGGCGCCCTGATGGGCGGCGGCGCCACCAAGCAGGAGGGCGGCAGTAAGCAGGGTGTGGACGCCAACGCGATCATGAAGATGTTGCAGGAACAGATGAAGAAGCAGCAATAAGCCCCGCTCCAACGGAACTGAAAGGGCAGCCAGCAAGGGCTGCCCTTTTCTTTTCAATCCGCCACACGATGGGCCAGCAGGCGATCTACCAGCGCATCCGGCGCGACGCGGCGCAGGAATCCGCCCGCCCATGCCACAAGCGTCACCGGATAGCGCGTGCGCGGATGCGACGACGCGAGCGCGTGCAGGATCTTCGCCGCGACCGCCTCCGGCGGCAACGCGTACCGGTCGCGCGCCTTCGGCCGATCCGGCTGCTCCGCATTGCGCCGGTAATAGCCGGCGAAGTGCGAGGCCTTCAGATCCGCCAGATGCTTCCAGCCCGCCGCCGAGGCGTTGGTGCGGAACTCGGTGTCGATCGGACCCGGCTCGATGATGCTGACCGCGACGCCCGAGCCGCGCAGCTCAAGGCGCAGGCAGTCGGACAGGGCCTCGAGCGCGAACTTGCTCGCCGAATAGGCGCCCATCAGCGGCAGCGGCAGGCGGCCGACCACGCTGCTGACGTTGACGATCCGCCCCCACCCCTGCCGTCGGAAGAGCGGGATGAACTGGTTGGTCAGATCCTGCAGGCCGACGATGTTCGTCTCGAACTGCTCGCGCAGCGCCGTACGGCTCAGGTCCTCCAGCGCGCCCGGTTGGCCATAGCCTGCGTTGTTGACCAAGGCGCCGAGTTGGCCACCACACAACGCGAGCACCTCGGCGGCCGCCACGCGCACGCTCTCCGCCTCAGCCACGTCGAGCGCCACCGGCGTGAAACCCGCCGTGCGCAACTGTTCCAGATCAGCCGGCTTGCGCGCGGTCGGGAACACTTGCCAACCCGCCGCGCGCAACACCTGCGCCGTTGCCAGGCCGATACCGGAGGAGCACCCGGTGACCAGCGCCGTCCGGGCTTGAACCGAGGGAAATTTCATGGCCGTATCATAGGCCCCACGGTTTATATTCCAAGCCTGCAAGCTTGACACCCACCGACTCGCCTGCTTTGGTGCTTCGCCATGCAACTTCATCGCGCCCTCTTCCTCGCCGGCCTCTTTGCGCTATCGCTCCCCACGCTCGCGGCCCGCCGTGCGGCGGTCGAGCCGTCCACGGTTTACCCTGAGCAACTCCGCTGGATCTGGTACCCGGAGGGCCAGCCGGACCGGTCCGCCCCGGCGGGCATACGCTACTTCCGCGGCGTGGCCACCTTGCCCACGAATGCGACGTTCACGTGCGCGCAACTCATCATCAACGCCGATGACACCGGCACGCCGTTCGTCAACGGCAAGCGCCTCGCGCAGAAGGACGGCGGCTGGCCGGATTTCGAAACCTACGACGTGACGCACCTGCTGCATCCCGGCCGCAATGTGCTGGCGGTGGAGGCGCATAATTCTGGTTCCGCCGCCGGCGTGATCGGCTGGCTGGTGGTCCGCACGGATAAAGCCAAGCAGGTGCTGGCCGTGACCGATGGCACGTGGAAGGCGTCAAACAAAGCGGCGCCGGGCTGGGAGCAGCCCCGCTTCGATGACGCGGCCTGGCCGGCGGCGCAGGTGCTGGGACCGGCGAGCATGGCCCCGTGGGGTGGCAAGATGCACTACGCCAACATGCCGTTGATGAAGCTGGCCCAGCAGCGTGGTGACAAACCGGTCACCGCCGCCCAAGCGCAGGCGCTGATCGAGGAGGACTGGATCTTCCAGGCCAACGACAACACCACCGCACAGCGGGTGCGCGATGAACTCGACTGGACGCGCGAGCTCGCCGCGCGGCTGGGCGCGGCGGCGAACGCTCCGGATTTCAAACCCGAGCTCACCGCGCTCGCCGTGCTCGAAATGCAGCTGCGCACCCTGCTGCCGGAGCAGGACGACTACACCACGCGCGACCTCTATCTCGCTGTCCGCCGCATCAAGCGCACGCTGATGCTGCGCAACCCGCTCCTGAACTTCGATCGCGTCCTGCTGGTGGATGGCCCCCAGTATGCGGGCAAACACGAATCGGCGCACCGCAACGGCTACCACTATGGCCATCAGCTGGCGGGCAGCCGGCTCCTCGTGCTGGATGGCCTGCGGCCGGACGGCGTCGAGCGCGAGCTGGTGCCGGGCGCGGAAGGCTACATCATGCGCATGGACCTGTCCTTTGATGCGACGAAGGTGGTTTTCAGCCTCAAGCCCAAAGCCGACGACAGCTTCCACCTCTACGAAATCGGCATAGACGGCTCAAACCGCCACCAGCTCACGAAGAGCGCCTATGACGACATGGATCCGATCTATCTGCCCGACGGCCACATCCTCTTCTCCACGTCGCGCGGCAATTCCTACGTCCGCTGCCTGCCGCAGTCGGCCTCCACCGTGCTCGCGCGGTGCGATGCCGATGGCCGCAACATCTACATCATCTCGCGCAACAACGAGCCCGACTATACGCCCACGCTGCTGCCCGACGGCCGCATCCTCTATACGCGGTGGGAATACACCGAGCGTCCGCTCTGGCGGCTGCAGAAGCTCTGGACGATGAATCCCGACGGCACCGGCGAGGCGGTCTACTGGGGCAACGGCAGCGCCTATCCCGACATGCTCTGGGAGGCACGGCCGGTCCCGGGCAGCGCGCAGGTGGTGTTCGTCGGCGTCGGCCATCACAACGTGGTGACCGGCTGCATCGGCCTGCTCGACGTCAGCCGCGGCCTGCAATGGCCCGACGGCATCACCAAGATCACCAAGGAAATCCCCTGGCCGGAAGTCGGCGAGCCGGAGGGCGGCAGCCCCATCGCCTCGCCCCGCTACCACTCCAGCGGCGGGCTCTGGTCCGTGCGCAGCCCCTACCCGCTCGGCCCGGAGGATTTCCTGGTCTCCGCCGCACGCACCCAGGGCGGCGACTTCGCGCTCTTCCTAATGGACATCCACGGCAACCGTGAACTGCTCTACGCCGGCCAACAGACAGTCTGGTATGCGCAGCCGCTCCGCCCGCGCACCCCGCCGCCGGCGATCCCCAACCGCGTCGCCTGGCTGGGTGCCGGGGAAAAGCCGCAGGGCGGAGTCCTGTTCAGCCCGAATGTCTATTCCGGTGTCGAGGGCCTACCGACCGGCACGGTTAAATTCCTCCGCGTGATCGAGATGGATGCCAAGACCTACAGCATGGGTTTCAAATCCTGGCGTCATTCCGGCCCTGCGATCTCGGTCATCCAGGAGGACGGCGTCAAGCGCATCCTCGGCACCGTGCCCGTCCAGCCCGATGGTTCGGTGGCCTTCCGGGTGCCCGCCGGCCGCGCGCTACACTTCCAGTTGCTCGACGAACGCGGCCGCTGCGTCCAGATCATGCGCTCGTTCACCGGCGTCATGCCCGGCGAAACCCGTGGCTGCCTTGGCTGCCACGCCCTGCACACGGCGACCCCGGACATACACCGGAACGCCCTGGCGTTGCGCGGAGCGCCCGCCGACCTCACGCCGCCGCCGTGGGGCGCCGGCACCAGCGTCAGCTACGAGCGCTTCTGCCAGCCGGTCCTCGACCGGCACTGCGGCCAGTGTCATCAGGGCAACGGCAAGGCCCGCGCCAAACTCGACCTGACCCTGCGCGGCGGCGTGCCGGAAAAGGGCATCGCCGATCCCCAGCTCTGGCCCTTCAAGGAGCCCTACATGACGCTCGTCGGGCCGGCGTGGGGCGGGCCCAAGCCGGAAGGCAAAGGCGCCGCACTCGGCCTCGCCGGCTGCCTCAATGTGGAAGTGAACCACCAATACGGCCCGCTCCAGCCGCTGACCATGCTCTCCTCGACCAGCCGGCTGATTGACCTGGTGACGAGCGGCAAGCACCACCAGGTGAAGGTCGAGGGCGAGGATCTGCTCCGCCTGATCGCCTGGGTGGATTGCAACTGCGTCTACCGCGGCGACGAGGAAGTCCGCCAGATCCCCGACCCGCCGCCCGAGGTTGCCAACCACTTCCCCGTCCCGGTCAAGACCCGCACCGCGCCGCACATCGAACGCCTCCAGCCCGTCAGCGACAACCTACATTGAAGCGAAGCAGCGGAGCAGAGTTTAACGCAATGCCTGGCCCGCCTCAGGCCATAAGTTTCAACCTAACGCGTTATGCAATGGGCACCCTTGGTTTCTGTCCGGCGAAGTCGGTTTTTGGGGTGCGGCGGGTTGAGTGCGCCCGGTTCGCCTTCGGCTCGGCTGACGCCGCTCTTCGGCGCAGTGACACTGCGTCCTCCACCGCG
Organism: uncultured Lentisphaerota bacterium; assembly: GCA_903912445.1. Taxonomy (GTDB): domain Bacteria; phylum Verrucomicrobiota; class Kiritimatiellia; order CAIQIC01; family CAIQIC01; genus DP16D-bin41. Next base: position 6,836 of record CAIWHP010000242.1, on the reverse strand, counting down.
ACCCGCTGGAGGGCGGCGCGTTGCGCCGCCGGTTACTGCGCCGCGTGAGGCTTGCCCGCCCTTGGAGGATCACGCGGCCTATCATGCACCGCTGTTGCAGGTCCGGTCACCGACCGGGCGCCCCGCGCGTCGAGCCGCGCGGAACACAGCGCGGTCCAGCCCGCGCACTCCAAAATAGTTCAGCGCCGCAGAGCTCCGCCCTGCCCTCGGCGGCCTCGCGTTTCTCCGCGTCGAAAAGCTTCCGCCTTTTTTTTGTTACCTTCTGTTCAATTCCTCTCGGAGCTGTTAGCAGCCGCGGATTATGGGCGCGGGGCCAAGGGCAGATGCGGTGTACTGCAAACATGAATGGTCAGTGCGCCGTAGCGGAGCGTACGTGGCCGCTCCACAGCGGGGCACAGCAGATAGTTATCGCCGCGGGGATATAGCTCACGAAAAACCCGCAGGTTGGCCGGATCGAAGGCGTCGGGATTGACCTTTGCCTCCACGGCATCCACACGCTGGCCCGGTTGCTCGATGACGAAATCAATTTCCCTTTGCGCCTTGTCCCGCCAATAATGGATGCTGCGGAGCGGATAGGCGGTGCGCAGCTCGTCGAGCACCAGGTTCTCCCAGAGCAGGCCGCGGTCGTTTTCCCGGATTTTCTCCCAGCCGCGCACATGCGCGATCAGGCCGGTATCGAACGCAAAAACGCGGGGCTGCCGGATAATCTCACGCCCACCGCCGCCGCAGAAGGGCGGCAGGCGTTGGATGGCATGGGCGATTTCCATGGCGTCGAGGTGCGCCATGACCGTGGGCCGCGACAAACCAGACTCCTTGGCCAGGTCCGAAATATCGAGCATGCCACCGCTGCGCAGGCAGATCAGTTTCAGCAGGGTGAGAAAGCCGGTGCGATTGCGCACGCCAAACAGTTCCATGATGTCGCGGGCATAAAAGCTATCCATCCAGTCTTCGAAGAAGGCCGGGGATGGCTCCGCCGCCAGCAACTGGCCGGGAAAGCCACCACGCAGGAGGCGCTCATCCAGCCGGCGCACACCGAAAGACTGTAGGCACTCGCGCCACAAGACCGGCGCCAAGCACAGAGTGCGTTTACGGTCCGTGAGCGAATCGCGAAATTTCCGGGTGGCATGCAGTGTTGAGGAACCGGTGGCCAGCAGGCGTAACTGCGGGAAGTTATCCGCCGCAATCTTCAAGAGCAGGCTGGGATCGGCGATGCGATGGATTTCGTCCAGCACCACAGGCGTACCAGGCGACTGCTGGGCTAGAAAGAACTCCGGATCCGCCAGCAGACGTTGGGTGGAGGGCAGATCGCAGTTCAGATAGGCGCCCCCCGTGACCTGATGACACAAGCTGGTCTTGCCGGCTCGGCGAACGCCAGAGAGCCAGACAATGTTGCGCTCCCGCCACAGAGCGGTCAGCTTTTCCAACCAAAAGGGCCGCGTAATCATGGACGTCTAGTTATCACATAGCCGTCCAAATGTAAAGTACGCTTACACTGTTCCAGTTCGAAGGAATACCGGTCCATTAAGCTTGGCTTTAGGTTGGGTGCCCTGGCGGCGTCTGTGTTCATCCGCGTCGAAAACTTCCGCTTTTGTTTCCTTCTGCTCCATGCTTCTTGGCGTGCTCTGCCTGCGATGCCAGTCGCACGCCACAACCGCGCGCTTGACCGGGCTGCGAGCCGTCCCTAACCTGCACCCGCTTGGCGCGATGGATGGTCATAAGTGAAGAGGCGTTGCATGACGAAAAAAATACTATCCATGCTGCTGGAGTGGCTGCGGCCGGCCGGGATCGGCGTGGCCATCTTTTGCGCTTACTATTTTGGCCAGGATGCGGCCGCGCGCTTTCACATCATGGGCCCCTTTGTGGTCATGCTGATGTCGGGAAGCGTGGCCTTGGAAGGGCTGCTGCTGGGCGAGGCGGCCTCCGAGAAAATCGGCTATGCACCCAACCGTGCTTATCAAATTCAATCGGCCCTGGCCAATGCCGCCACGGCCGTGACCGCCTTGCTGGTCTATCTCCTGAACTGGGGTCGCTATGCGGATGCCACCATCGTCACGGTGATGCTGCTGTTCTTCACGCTCTCGGCAGCCAACCATGTCGCCACCGCCATCAAGGCCGGCAATATGAAACCCGTGAACCTGATGCGCCCGGCCATGGCGCTGCTGTTGCTCGGCTTCCTGCTGCCCCCGATGATCAAGGCCTTGGCGCCCTGAAACGGGTTTCAGGCTTCAGGTTTGCTCACGCTGTCTAGTCTGCGCTCATCCATTCAAGCGAAGAGGGAGAGACAGCGCCACACATCCGCGGCAAAACGAGGAGTGGACTTGAGCCGTTGCGCAAACAAAAGAGCGCCGGGAAATCCCGGCGCTCTTTTTCTTTTTCTGCGTTGACGCGGCGCTCAGCGGTTCTTCAGGGCCTGGGTCAGCGCGGGGACGACCGCGAAGAGATCCCCGACGATGCCGATATCGGCAATCTCGAAGATCGGTGCAGCGGCGTCCTTGTTGATCGCGATGATGAAGTCGCTCGCGCCCATGCCGGCGAGGTGCTGGATCGCGCCGCTGATGCCGCAGGCGATGTAGAGCTTCGGCTTGACGGTCTTGCCGGTCTGGCCGACCTGGTGCACGGAGGAAATCCAGCCGGCATCCACGGCGGCGCGGGAGGCGCCGACCGCGCCCTTGAGCTCCGCGGCCAGATCCTGGATGAAGCCGAACTGGTCCGGACCGCCGATGCCGCGGCCACCGGAGACGATGATATCGGCATCGGCGAGGTTGACCACGTTGCCGGTGTCGCGGACGGTTTCGAGAATCTGGGTCTTGACCTCGCCGGTGGCGGCGGGGACCTCGATCAGCTCGCCGGTGCGGCCGGCGACGGGCGCGCCCTTCTTGAACGCCTTGGCGCGGACGGAGGCCATCTGCGGGCGGTGCTCAGGGCAGACGATGGTGGCGAGGACGTTGCCGGCGTAGGCCGGACGGACGGCCTGCAGGATGCCGGCGGCATCCACGTCGAGGCCCGTGCAGTCCGAAGCGAGGCCCGTATCCACCCGGACGGCGACGCGCGGGAAGAAGGAGCGGCCGGCGATGGTGCTGCCGCCCAGCAGGATCTCCGGCTTGTACTGTTGCACGAGCGCGGTGAGCTGCGCGGTGTAGGCGTCGCCGTTGAACGTGGCGAGCGCGGGGGCGTCGGCGTAGTAGACGATGTCGGCGCCGTTCGCGAAGAGGTCGGCGGCCTTGTCCTTGAGGCCCTGCCCGAAGAGGACGGCGGCGAGCTTCGCGCCGCGCTTGTCGGCCAGCTCGCGGCCCTTGGCGAGCAGCTCGAAGGTCACGTCTTGAATCACGCCATTGCGATATTCGGCGAAGACCCAGACGCCGGAACATTGGGATTTATCGATCATGGTTGCCTCGTTTCGATTGCAGATTGATGGTTACCAAATTACCGATTGTCGATTGAAGATTTCCGATTGGCGGTCGTATAACCGACTCAGACGAGCTTCATTTCGCGCAGCTTGTCCACGACGGTTTTGGCGGCGACGGCGGCGTCGCTGCCATCCACCTTGATGCCGCCGGACTTGCGCGGCACGGGCGCCATCTTGGCGAGGCGCGTGCGCGCGCCCTGGGCGCCGACGGTTTCCGGCGCGAGGCCGAGCGCGGCGGCGGTGATAGGCGCGAGCTGCGCCTTCTTCGCGGCCATGCGGCCCTTGAGCGAGGCCATGCGCGGGGTGTTGATCTCCTTGCCGACCGTCAGCACGGCGGGCAGCGGGAGCGCGATTTTCTCGAAGCCTTCCTCATACATGCGCTCGACCTTGAGCGCGCCGGCTTCGAGCGCAATCTTGCGGACGAAGGCGACGCACGGCCAGCCGAGGAACTCGGCCAGGCTCGGGCCGACCTGTGCCGTATCGCCGTCGAAGGTCTGCTTACCGCAGATGACCAGGTTCACGTCGCCGAGCTTCTGGATGGCGGCGGCGAGGATCTTGCCCGTCGCCCACGCGTCGGAGCCGTCGAAGGCCGCATCGCTGATGAACTGCGCGGCGTCGGCGCCGCGGCCGAGCGCTTCGCGCAGCACGTCGGCGGCCTGCGCGGCGCCGATCGTCAGCACGGTGACCTTCGCCTTGTCGGAATCCTTGAGCACGAGCGCGGCTTCGAGCGCGTTCTCGTCAAAGGGGTTGATCAGGTAGTCGCTGCCCGTGCAGGTCAGCGCCTGGGTCGCCGGGTCGGTCTTCACCGCGATGGAACTCGGGACCTGTTTGATGCAAACAACGATATGCATGGTCACCTCTTATGGGAAATGGTTGATGGCTGATGGTTGACGATGGATGGCAGACAGCGGATGCAAGCATCCACCATCAACCATCCACCCTGCTTCACTTCATCGAGGCATATTCTTTGATCAGCGCGGCGCCGATGACGTTGCGCTGGATCTGGTTCGTGCCCTCATAAATCTGGAGGATCTTCGCGTCGCGCATCATCTTCTCGACGGGATACTCGCGCATGTAGCCGTAGCCGCCGAGGATCTGGACGGCGTCGGTGGTCACTTCCATGGCCACATCGGTGGCGAAGAGCTTGCACATGGCGGAAATCTTGGAGACGTCCTTCTCTTCGGCGTCGATCGTGCGGGCGGCGGCATAGGTCAGCGCGCGCGCGGCCTCGGTCTTGGTGGCCATGTTCGCCAGCATGTGCTGGATGGCTTGGTTGGCGATGATCGGCTTGTCGAACTGCACGCGGGTGCGGGCGTAGGTCACCGCCTCGTCCAGCGCGCCCTGCGCGAGGCCGACGCCCTGCGCGGCGATGCCGGGACGCGAGGTGTCAAGCGTCTTCATGGCGACGATGAAGCCCATGCCTTCGCGGGCGAGGATGTTCTCCTTGGGCACTTCGCAGTCCTGGAAGACCAACTCGCGCGTCGCGCTGCAGCGGATGCCGAGCTTCTTTTCCTTTTTGCCGAAGCTGAAGCCCTTGAAGCCCTTTTCGACGATAAACGCCGACGCGCCGCGCGCGCCCTTGTTCTTGTCGGTCATGGCGATGATCGTATAGGTGTCGGCTTCGCCGCCGTTGGTGATCCACTGCTTGGTGCCATTAAGGATATACTTGTCGCCCTTGAGCACGGCGGTGGTCTGGATGCCGCCGGCGTCGGAGCCCGCATTGGCCTCGGTCAGGCCGAACGCGCAATACTTCTCGCCCTTGGCGATCGGGGGCATGTACTTCTTGAGCTGGGCGTCGGTTCCGAACAGGAGGATCGGATAGCTGCCGAGCGCGTTGGCGGCGTAGGAGACGCTGACGCCGATGCAGATGCGGCTCAACTCTTCAATGGCGATGCAAAAATCGAACGAGCCGCCGCCGAAACCACTGAGCTCCGACGGGATGTAGAGGCCCATCATGTCCATTTTGCCGAGTTCTTGCAGCAAAGCGTGAGGAAACTCCTCTTTTTCGTCGAGTTCGGCGCGGGCCGGAATCACCCGTTCCTTCGCGAATTCCCGCATCGTATTGCGGATCTCGGTCTGCTGCTCACTAAAGCCGTATTGCACGCCCATGGTTGCTCTCCTGTGGTTTTGAGGCGCGCACAATAGCGGCCGACCCTCGCCGCGTCAAGTGTGCAACACAGGTTTTTCGGCGGTTGGGGTTCGGCGCTAAAAGCAGGGGATCCGTTGCGGCGGCCCGGCGCTCGCGGTATAGACGAGTCGGCAGCAAGTCTTTCCAAGGGTTGGACACCCCGCCACCTGTTTTTCCAAGCCTTGGAAACCGCTCGCCAGTGCCGGCCGGCCGCGGGTGGATTCGGAGGCGCTGGAGGGCCGGATGGTGCCCCGGAAAAGGGCCACAAAAAAGGTCCTCAGAAATTGTTGACGCGCCCCGCCCTTTCCGCTACCTTCCGCGCGCCGCGACTGCCGCAAGGGTCGGGCTTTACGCCACAAAACTTAGACGAAAGGAAATAAACATGGCGATCAAGGTTGGTATTAATGGTTTCGGCCGCATCGGGCGCTTGGTGTTCCGCGCGGCGTCTGAGAACCCGAACATCGAGATCGTGGGCATCAACGATCTCTTCGACTCCGCCCAGCTCGCGTACATGCTGAAGTTCGACAGCGTGCACGGCGCGTTCAAGGGCACCGTCGAGGCCGGCAACGGCTGCCTCGTGGTCAACGGCAGGAACATCCGCCTGACCGCCGAGAAGGATCCGGCGAACCTCAAGTGGGGCGATGTCGGCGCCGAGTACATCTGCGAATCCACCGGCTTCTTCCTCGAGAAGGCCCGCGCGGAAGGTCACATCAAGGCCGGCGCCAAGCGCGTCGTCTTCTCCGCCCCCTCGAAGGATGACACCCCCATGTTCGTCATGGGCGTCAACCACCTGACCTACAAGGGCGAGCAGTACGTCTCCAACGCCTCCTGCACGACCAACTGCCTGGCGCCCATCGCCAAGGTGATCAACGACAACTGGGGCATCGCCGAAGGTCTGATGACCACCGTGCATGCGACCACCGCCACGCAGAAGACCGTCGACGGCCCGGGCGGCAAGAAGGATTACCGGGGCGGCCGCGCCGCTGCGGGTAACATCATCCCCTCCTCCACCGGCGCCGCCAAGGCCGTCGGCGTGGTCATTCCCGAACTCAAGGGCAAGCTGACCGGCATGGCCTTCCGCGTCCCGACGCTCAACGTCTCGGTCGTGGATCTGACCGTCCGCCTGGGCAAGCCGGCCGGTGTCGACACCGCCAGCGCCTACGCCGCGATCAAGGCCGCCATGAAGGCCGCCTCCGAAGGCGCGCTCAAGGGCGTGCTCGGCTACACCGAAGAGGAAGTGGTCTCCACGGACTTCAACCATGACAAGCGCACCTCGATCTTCGACGCGGGCGCCGGCATCAT
>CAIWHP010000241.1 GCA_903912445.1 uncultured Lentisphaerota bacterium | reverse complement strand
GAGGCAGACGCACGTTTCGGGGAAACCGACGCCGGTGATGAAATGCATGAGGTCGATAAAGTGGACGCCGAGCTGCGGCACCGGGCCCTGCGAAAACTCCCAGTAGCCGTACCAGCCGGAATACCGGATCGGGTCGAACGGCTTCTTGGTGCGCCCCTTCGTGAACTCCTTCCAGTCCACGTCCGCGGCCTGCACGTCGGGCTTGAGGTAGTGATACCAGTAGGGCTTTTCGCCGTTGCGGACCTGCTCGATGCGCGAGATCTTCCCGAGGGTCCCGGCCTTGACCAGCGCGCGGCAGCCCCCCGCGTTCGCGCTGCTCCGCGATTGCGTCCCCACCTGGATCACCACGCCCGACTTCTTCGCCGCCTCGTACGCGCGGGTCAGCTCGTCGAACTCGATGGCCATCGGCTTTTCGACATAGACGTGCCGCCCGGCCTTCGTCGCGGCTTCGAGATGCGTCGAGTGCCAGTGGTCGCACGAGGCGATCATCACGGCATCCACCTCGGGCAGGTCGAGCACTTCATGGTACGTGCGGCACTGCTTGACGTCGGCGCCCAGCCATTCCTTGGCCTTTCCCGCCGCCTTCTCGCGCGCCTTGCTCCACGGGTCGCACAGGGCGACGAGCGCGAGGTTTTCTGCCTGGGCGTGCTTGCGGATGCTGGCCATGTGCACGTTGATGCCCCGGTCGCCGCAGCCGATGAGGCCGATGCGGATCCGGTCGTTGGCGCCGATGGACCGCGTGCGTTCCGCGGCGGTGAGCCCGCGGGGGACGGCGCAGGCCGCACCCACGGCCAGCGTGGCCGAGGTCTTCAGGAAGTCTCTGCGATTGAGGTTGGTGTTCATGGTGGTCTCCAGGGAATCAATGCATCTCGACCGCGCACGACCCGAGGCCGCCGCGGTAGTAGTTGAACTGCACGTTCGGGTGCAGGGCGAGCAGGCTCATCGGGACGGCGGCGTCGGCCATGCGCTTGGAAATCATGTAGGCGGTCAGGCGCTGGCCGAAGGGGTTGTCGTGCTGGCCGGCCTGCCAGATGGACACCTTCTCCGCCTTCCACGTCTCCGCCGGGCCGACGCTGATCGCCATGGTCGGCACGAGCGCGATGTTGCCGCCGCCGCTGGTGCGCGCGTTCTGCGCCACGGTCAGCGGATGCAGCTTCACCACGCGCGTCGTCAGCTTGAGGTATTCGGCGGGCGTCGGCGGCGAGTCCTTGTATTTGCCGGTGCGCTGCGGCGGATCGTTGAACGCCCAGTGCTTCACATCGCCCTGGCCGCCCTGCATCACGGCGCAGCGGATGCCGGCGTCCCAGCTCTGGCGGTAGGCCGCGGTGTCGGCCTTGGGGAAATGCAGGTTGTCATCGGACATGCGCAACTTTTTATCGATGCGGTCGAGGCACAGCTCGCGGTCGGCGCGCTCGAACGAGAGCGGATGCGTCACCGGCATCTCGCGGCCGTCGAGGAACCACTCGTCCATGCCCCAGAAATGGCCGGAGCGGATGTCGAGGCCGAGCGCGTTGACGATCCGCGCGACCAGCGGCAGCTGCTCCGTCGGGCCGATCGGGCCGCAGATGCCGACGGGGTTGTCGGCGGTGCTCTGCCGCCAGGCGGTGATGTATTCGAGCGCCTCGGCGAGGTAGAAGTCCGCCAGCGTGTCGTACATCACGACCTTGAAGCCGGGCCGCGAGAGGCGTTCGAGGTCGCGCGGCGCGAGCCGCGCCGCGGCCGCGATGAGGTCCGCGTCGAGCGTGGTGTAATCCCACCAATCCGGCGAGATCGAGCTGAGTTTGCGGGGCATAATGTTTCCCTTTCCATTTTCGCCCGGTGGGTTCACCGGGCCTACAACGGTTTCATGTAGGCCGGGTCACCGACCCGGCGCTCTTCAATCATTTTCCAATTCCCGCCGCGTGAGGCCACGCGGCCCATAACACGATTCCCGCCCGGTGGGGTCACCGGGCCTACAACACGGACGTTCGCCATGTGGGGTCACGTGGCCTACAGAATCGCGCATTGTAGGCCGGGTCACCGACCCGGCGCATTCATTAATCCGCTGTAGGCCGGGTGACCTCACCCGGCGCTCCCATCGTTTTGCATGGGGCGACCATGCTGCGGATGAAAGCCACCCCAATACGGCCAAGCCTCTGCCGCTGTGATCAATCCCTTTCGCATGGGATTCATGCGGATGTAATTCCACTTTTCCGCAAAACTTTCGGCGCTCCTCAGCGCATGATCAAAAAATCCCGATTGCCACCGGAACTCCCGCTGCGCAACAAAGGCTTTCATCGCCTTGATCCATGCGCCCAGCGTCACCGCCCCGACTTTCGGTCGCGCGAACCAGTGCGCATGGTCAGGCATCAGGACGTAACAAGCCACCCACCAACCGTAGCGCTCCATGCTGCCGGCAATGAAGGTTTGCCAACGCTCATGGATGGTTGCGTTTGTCAGACACGGTTTCCGGTCGGCAACGCACGATGTGATGAAATACATCGGCTGACCATCATCCAGCCATACCGTCGACAGGCGCCGCAAGCGCTTCGGCAATGACGGATCGGTTTGCATTTTCAAATTTCGCCGGGTCAGGTGACCCGGCCTACAACTGCAACCATCGCGACAGCACGGCCGATTCTGCGCTGCTGTAGGCCCGGTCACCGACCGGGCGATTTCGTTCGTTCGGATCGCCGCGTGAGGTCACGCGGCCTACAACACGATTCCCGCCCGGTGAGGTCACCGGGCCTACAACACTGACATCTGCCACATCGGGTCACATGGCCTACAACTGTTGGCCCGGTCACCTGACCGGGCGCGTCCTCATTTCTACTCTCCGCGTTCCAGCGCGGCTTCGTAGCGGCGGTTGATCAGGCAATTTTTGCCGAGCGCGTCGCGCAGGGGGTCGGCTTCCTCGGCGCAGTAGCCCCAGTGCAAATGCCGCCGCCAGCCCTCGGCGTGCTTGAACCGGCGCGAAAGCTTGCCCACCTCGCGCGAGTAGCGCTCCATCGTGGCGAGGTACTGGTTCATCTTCTGCGTTTCCGCCAGCCAGTCCTGCTGGCTGTGGTGCGAGGCCAGCGCGGCGGTCTTCTCCGCAAAGACCGGAGTGATATTCACAAAGGCGCCGGGGATGATGCGCTTGCGCAGCGGATCGCGCAGGCCGGCGGGCATGGCGTGGTAGACCGTCACGTCGTGCGGGCTGGGCGGGCGGTGCGGGGTGGGGCGGTAGTTGTTCATCCCGCGGACGAAGGCGGCCGAGACCGCGAGGCGGCAGGCGTTGATGTGGTCTTCCATGTAATCCTGCGGCGAGGGGACCAGCAGGATCGTCGGGCCGACCTCGCGGATCACGGCGACGAGCCGCCGCAGCGTGCGGTCGTCGTAATAGATCTCCATGTCGTCCACGAGGCTGGGGTGGAACGTCGCGCCGAGCAACCGCGCGGCGGCCTGCGCCTCGCGCTTGCGGACCACGCGGAGCTTGGCGGGCGGATAGACTTGGCTGCCGCAGGAGCCGGTCGAGAGGTTCAGGTAGTGCGCCTCGTAGCCGGCCTGCTTCAGGAGCAGCAGCGTTCCGGACATCATGAACTCGATGTCGTCCGGGTGCGCGCCGATGGCCATGGCGACGCGGCGGCTCATGGTGCCAGCTTCACGATCTGGCCGGTGCGGATGGACTCTTCCTCGGCTTCGCAGATTTCCACGGCGCTGGCGGCGTCGCGCACGGTGACGACCGTGGGCGCGTGGGCGGCGCGGATGCTTTCCACCATGTGGGTGAGCTCGCCGAGGTAGCCATCGCCGCCCGCGGGCTTGATGACCTGCACGGCCTTGCCCTTTTCGAACAGCTTCAGCCCCTCGGCGCCGCGCGCGAGGTCGAAGTCGGCCGTGGCGTGCTCGAAGAGGACGGTGTAGGCCATGTTGAAGCCGAAGCCCGGCGTCATCGCCCAGCCGCCCTCGGCCGCGACGCACGCGCCGCCGGCCACGGTGAACAGAGCGGTGACGTGGTCGATCGCGCTGCTGACGACGGCCTTGCCCTGCGCGTAGACCGCCTGCGGCCGGCCGAAGCAGTGCTGGACGAAATCCGCGTCGTGGATGTGCAGGTCCAGCAGCGCGCCGCCGGATTTCGCGCCATCCAGAAATTCCTTGGACCATCCGGGCGGCTCGGAAACCCGGCGGAAGCGCGCGGAGAGGACGCTGCCATAGGTCCGGCTGGCGATGGCCTGCTTGAGCCAGACGTATTCGGGCCAGAAGCGGATGCACATCGCGGGCATGAAGTAGCCCTTCGCCGTGGCGGCCGCGGCGGCGATTTCGCGGGCGAGCGCGGCGGTGCGGGCGAGGGGTTTCTCGCAGACGACGTGCTTGCCCGCCTTGAGCGCGGCGATGGCGAGCTTGGGGTGCGCCAGCGTGGGCACGCAGAGGTCGATCAGGTCGATGCCCGGATCGTTCAGCAGGTCGTCGAGGTTCTTGGTCGCCTTGATCTGCGCCATGTCGAGTTTGAGCGCATCGGCCGAGCCGATGTTGCCGCCGATGGTGGAGAAGTCGCCATCCACCGGCAGGCGGACCGCGTCGCAGATGGCGGCGATGCGCGCGCCGGGAATTTTCTGATAGGCCTTGAGGTGCGTCACGCCCATGAAGCCGAGCCCGACGACCGCGACGTTGACCGTCTTCATCACTGCGCCTCCAGCACGCGGCGGACGAACTGCACGCCGGCCTTGATATCGGCGACGCGCTGGTTGTCGGCTTCGCGCTCGAAGCACAGCCAGCCGGGGAACTTGAGCTCGGCGAGCGTGGCGAAGAAGGCCTTCCAGTCCACCTCGCCCGTGCCGACCGTGAGCTCCGAGCCCCAGGTGCCCGGCACCTTGGTGACGGCGGCGTCCTTGACGTGGACGCTCTTGACCCACTTGCCGACGACACGCAGGGCGGCGATCGGGTCGCCGTTGCCGTAGAGCAGCATGTTGGCCGGGTCGAAGTTGATCGCCACGTTCGGCTCGTTCAGGTGTTCGAGGAACGCCTTCAGCGCAGCGGCGGATTCCTGGCCGGTCTCGCAGCCGAGCGTGATGCCTTGGGCCGCGAACAGGCGCGCGATCCGGCGGACGCGGTCCATGAGCTTGGCGAAATTCGGGTCGCTGGGCTCGTGCGGCAGGAAGCCCGCGTGGAACATGACGAACTTGAGGCCGAGCTTCGCCGCGTTCCTCGCGGTGATCTGCGCGTTGCTCCAGTTCTGGTCCCATGTGGCGTCGGGCACTACGCCGCCGGTGCGGCGGATCGCCTCGAGCGACGAGTAGTCCTCGCCCACGGTGCGGAACATGCCGGAGACCGCCGTGATGCCGTGCTGCGCGAACAGGGCGGGGGCGGCGTCCCAGACCGCCGGATTTTCGCGGAACGGGTCGAGATCGATCTGCACGTGTTTGAGCGAAATGATTTGCAGATCGCGGACCAGATCAGCGGGAGACGTGGGCTGCAGCGACCAACCGCAGACCGCCAACTTTTGCAGGAACGGGTTCATGCCTTTACCTCATGGTTGTGCTTGTTGATTCCGACTGTGTGCTTATAGCGCGGGGCCGCGGGTGACGGCAATGCGAATTTCGGACAGGGAGCGGCAGGGGCGGGTGTCGAGGGGCGCGGGACGGGTGTCGGGGGGCGCAGCTGGGGGCACGACGAAGGTAGAGGTTCGCGGGGTTGGAAACCCCCGCCCACAGCAGCGGGTCAGGGTGTAGCCGCGGTCGTGAGAACGCGGCCTGCGTGACCCTTCGGTGTGGTGTATGAGGAAATCAGGAAAGCGGGAACGGTAGGGTTTTTACCGGCGTTCCTGCTGTCCTCATTCAGCCTCTGCCGCCTGCATGATTCTGTAAACATGATTTTGTGATCTTCGCATCATCCGCAGAGCGTTTGGGCTATGTCGCCGCGCCATTGGGTTGGGCTATCGTCCGTAGCAGTTCCCGCGTTCCTCGACACCCGTCCCTCGCACTTCTCTTCCGCGCCGCGCGGGGTTCACCAGTCGTCGACGTCGATGTCCGTGCTCCACTCCACATGGTCGTCGAAGATGATGGCGGTCACGCGCACGTCAGACACATAGCCATCGGCGTCCACATGGCAGGAGCCAAGGACCTGTCCCGTGTAACGGTCCAGCACCGCGAAGTCGTCGCCCAGTTCCACGCGGCAGTCGCCGTCGGTATCGGGCGGCAGGGAGAATTGCAGATGGCCGTTGCGGAAGATATCCACTTCCGTCTGCGCGGTGTTGGCGAAGTCGGCCCGCCCGCCGCGATGGTCGGTCTCGCAGCCGGTCGCCAGCATCAACCCCGTCAGCGCCATCACCAGCATTGCCACACGTAGCGTCTTCATGGTCGGCTCCTTTGCTACCACCAAAGTCGCGCGGGTGGCCCAAACCGTTACAGCTTATTTTTCGCCCAGCAGCCAGGCGAGGGTATAGCGGGCGAGCAGCAGGCCGCGCGGCTTGCTGCCGTCGCGCTGGTTTTCGTAGAGGGACAGCAGCGTCTGGTCCGGGAGCGCCGCGACATCCGAGTAGCCGCCCGCTTTCTCGGAGATCACGCGGCCGGCGGTCCAGGTCCGGCCGCCGTCGCGGCTGAGGTAGCCGGTCAGCTGCGTCCGTTGGCGGACGGCGGGCGCGGTGAACAGCAGCCCGCCGCGGAGCCCCCCGGCGCCGTCCGGCACCCAGGTCTGGCCGGCGTTGCAGGGGCCGTCGAACAGTTCCGCGTGGCACCCTTCCGCGTAGAACGTTTCGCCGCCGTCGCGGCTGAGCGCAAAAATGCGTTGATGCGGGACAATGCCCGCCGGCAGCTTGTCGGCCGTCACGCCCGGCTTGGCCTTCGCCCCGGTCTTGCTGGCCTCGTTGCGCGAGTTCACATAGACCTCGCCCGCGGCCGTCTCGCCCACCGTGACCTCGCCGTTGCAGGCGCTGGCGCCCGCGAGCATCACGCCGCCCACGCGCCAGGTGGCGCCGTGGTCGTCGCTCAGGAGCAGCCCGCCCTTGCTGCGCCCCTCGTAGACGCCGGGCTTGAAGGCCCGTCCGCAGATGACGAGCCGGCCCGCGTGCGGGCCGTGCTGGAGCTGGATGCCGTGGTTGTTGTTGAAGGCGCCACCGCCATGCCAGCCGGCGCTGTTGGTCAGCGGCATGACCTCGACCGGGGCGGACCAGGTTTGCCCGTCATCGGTGCTCTTCACGAGGCTGAAGCCGCCGCCCTGCGGCATCCAGTGCTGCTGAAACCACGTGGTGCGTTCGGCCTGCGGGAACGCGATGAAGCAGGCGAAGAGCGTCGCGCGCTGACGATCCTCGACCAGGTTGCCGTTGAAGGTGCATGCGCCGCTGCGCTCAAACAGCGTCTGCTCCGGCCCGAAGGTCCGGCCGCCATCGCTGCTGCGCCGGAGCACGAGGCTGGACGGCGCAAAATCGCCGTTGCTGCCGATCCGCTTCTGACCCGCCGCGAGCACGGTGCCCTTGCCGGTGACCAGCAGGCTGGGCAGCCGGTAGAAAGCCTGGTCGTGGTTGGCGAAGAGCGGAACCGCGGCCTCGCCCGAGGCTTCAGGCACCTGCGCAGAGGCCACACCCGCGGCAAGGATCATCCCGGCTAACAGGCGGCAGCTCTTGATGGCTTTTATCATTTAGTGTTATCCGGTTTGCGTGCATAGATCCAGCGGTCGGCGAAGGCCTTGTTGCGCGCGTTGTCCGGCGAGGGGCCTTGCCAGCGGATATACAGGTGTTGCTTGATCAGCCGCGGCCGGTCGCCG
>CAIWHP010000240.1 GCA_903912445.1 uncultured Lentisphaerota bacterium | reverse complement strand
GTGTTCGTCACCGGCGACTTCGACGGGACCTTCCACCTGACGCTGAGCGGAACGGACGTCGATACGGCTTTTGATACAGACTACATGCTGACCATTGCAGGCTTTGACAGCGGCACAGCGCTGGCTGCTGACGTTCAGGCAGACGACACGATTTCGTTTGAGGGTCCTGTAGGTAAGGTGCTATCGGGTGGTGATGTCGGCCAATATCTGGAAGACCTGGTCGCTGAAAGCAATCTCAACGATTTCCTGGCTGCCGCTGATAGCGCACTTAATAGTACCGTTGACTACTACTTCGGTGTGGTAGGAACGAATGGCTATCTTGCCTACGATGCGGACGGCATTGGAATATCCCAGGTGATCGAGTTCCAAAATATGACAGACTTCGATGCAACGAGAATAATAACCACTGAAATAGTTTAACGTTCAGCCCCTTACCCTAACCCCCGGCACCCTCGTGGCGCCGGGGGTTTCATGACAAACTGGCAGCGAAAACCTGATGTATTGCAGGAGTAGATGGTACCAGTGAAAGCTACTTATTTTTGGAGAGGCCTCCGTTGAGTTGGACAGGCAATGAGTAAAAGAAAATCCCACGCTCCGAAAGGATCACCTTCGACATCAGTTCCTGCCCCTGCCGCTCCGCTACACAATCAACCAAAAGCCGATTTCAACCATCCGCTGCTGGACCAGGCACGCCAAATGGCGCGCGAGGGAAGACACAAGGAAGCGGCTGATATTTTAGAAACATTGGCGGCGCAGGTGCCGCCTTATGAACAAGCACAGCTGCTGGCCCACGCGTCGATGTTTGTCCGGGGGGCGGACCACAAGCGCGCCGTCGACTTGGCGCATCAGGCGACCAAGGCCTGCCCCGATCTGACCCAAGCATGGCTGGCCTTCTCCATAGCACTGGATGAAAAACTGGATCGCAAGGGCGCAATTGCCGCCGCCCGCAAGGTGTTGGAAACTAAGGCCAACCCAAAACAGTTGGTGGAAACCGGCAGCCATCTCTCCCGCCTGGGGCAGGATCGAGCGGCGCTTGATGCTGTCACTCGCGGTTTTGCCGAATCCAACGATGCGCTCGAACTGTCCAGCTTTACCCTGCGCGTAGCCCTGCAATGCGCCGATTGGGAATTGGCGAATCGTATTACGGCACGGTTCAGCCAGGAGCATGCCGCTGGCCGGGCTGGGCAGACGGGCGAAACGCCCCGCACCCATCTGCTGTGGTGCGCGGACGAGGCCACCAACATCAAAGTGATCTCGACCTTTGCCGAAAGAGCCTTTGCCGCCCGCCCGCCCCTGGTCACCGCCGCCCGGCCGGGGGGAGGAGACACCCGCAAATTACGCATTGGCTACATGTCCAGCGATTACCGCGATCATGCCACCAGTCTGCTGGCGCTGGGGATGATGCGACATCACGATCGTGAACGTTTTGAGTTGTTTGCCTATTGCACCAGTTACGACGATAACTCAGTAATGCGCCGCGAGATACTGTCGCGTTTCGACACGGCGCGCAATTTCCGCAATGCCAGCGACAGGAAAGCGGCCGAGCAGATCGTGGCGGACAAGATCGATGTGCTGATTGACCTGAACGGACTGACCGAGGGGACGCGCCACGGAATCCTGGCTTGGCATCCGGCACCGGTGCAGATTTCCTGGCTGGGATTTCCCGGCACCTGCGGCGGGCGCTTTGTGGAATATATCATCGCCGACGATTACACCGTGCCGCCCGGAAACGAAGCACTCTACCCGGAAAAGGTGATCCGTATTCCGCCGACCTACCAGATCAACGATTATGCTGCCCGATGGCTGCCGCCGCCGCCGAGTCGTCAATCCGCAGGTCTGCCGGAGGATACGCTTATCATCGGTATGTTCAACAATGTGAACAAGGTTGGCTCGCAGGTCTGGCGTGTCTGGATGCAGATCATGCGGGAAGCGCCGCAAGCGGTTTTCTGGATGCTTGATCCCGGTGAGGTGGCGCGAGAATTTCTGCTGCGCGCCTCAACGGCGGCCGGCGTGGATGCCGGAAGAATCATTTTTGCGCCCAAGCTGAAGCAAGAGGCGCATATCGCACGCCTGCAGCATTGCGACCTGATTTTAGATCCTTGGCCGTATGGCGGGCACACCACAACTGGCGATGCGTTGTTTGCCGGTGCGCCCGTGGTGGCGATGCAGGGCACGAACTTTGCCTCTCGCGTGAGCGGGGGCCTGCTGCACGCTGCCGGCCTGCCGCATCTGGTGCTGCCTGACGCCGCCTCCTATGTGGAAACCGCCTTAAAGCTGCTGCGTCAACCAGATGAACTGGCAAAACTCAAGCAGTACATCCACCAGCGTAAAGGCGTCAAACGGGCGTTCAATGCACAGTTGCGTACCCGCAAGCTGGAAGCGGCCCTGCTGGAGGTATATCGCCGCTCACTCCGAGGCCTGCCCCCGGAACATCTGTTTGTGCGGCTTAACCGGGCCGCAGAATCAACTAGAAAAGGATAACTTATGCAATTAATTTTGGTTTGTGGCCCTTGGAGCAGCGGCACCACGGCAGTGGCTGGGGTGCTCGATCAATTGGGGCTCAAAGGCATTGCCCCGTATTTTCAGACCAACGACGAGCGCACGAAAAACAGCTTTGAATCATTGGCGTTCCGCGAGGTGATCGACCAGTTGGCCTCTGAGCAAACGCTGGAGCTAAAGGTCGCCGGACCGACAGCGGTGCAGGCATTGCAGGGCTTCCGCGAAAAGCTGACAGCCGACGGTGTGGGAGGAGAGAACCAGGTGCCGATCTTTCTCAAATATCCACTGTCCGCCTTGCTGATCCCGCAGATTGCCAAGATGTTCGAAACCCGTCTGCTCTATGTCCTACGTCCGCTCAGGGAAATCGAAGCGACGCGGCAGCGGCGGGGATGGCCCTCTAATCTCGGAGCAGCGGGCGCACAGGTGCTGTATTCAAAGATGTTTCAGGTGCTGGTGGATCTTCAAATTCCGACCATGGTAATCCGTTACCCGGAAATGCTGGCCACACGCCGGCGGTACGCCCGGCAGATCGCCTCATTCTGCGGGCTCCCGCTCGACGACACCCGGATTGATGCCGCAGCGCAGTCGATCCGGAGGCCCGGAACCGTTGTGGAACCAGCATGATCGAGTTCGACAGTTTCTGTTATCTGCAAAATCATAAGACCGGTTGCTCCATGGTGGAGACCTTTCTCCGCCAGCTGTGTACCGACGACATTGTGCGCTATGAAAAACACATGGCGCCGAAACAGCGAAAACCGGGCAAGTTCTATTTCATTAGCGTACGTGAGCCGCTCGACACTTATCTTTCCCTGTTCAACTATGGACTGGACGGCAAGGGCGAACTCTTCGTGCGCCTGGGTGCCGCCGGCTACGGAACATTGTATGCGCAGGGCATCGACGGTTTTGGCGCCTGGATCGATTTTGTGCTTGATCCCTCCCACGCGGCGCTGGTTTATCCGCCAGGCTGTCTGCCAGGAGCACCTCAGCTTGGCCTGGTGAGTTCCCGCTTTCTGCGGCTGGCGGCATTAG
>CAIWHP010000239.1 GCA_903912445.1 uncultured Lentisphaerota bacterium | reverse complement strand
GCACCGGCGCTATCCGCGAGGCGGGCGTGGATGTCTTCAACGAAACCTGCCGCTCGCTTGTGCTCAAGTATGTGGCCGAGTGGCGCAAGACCGTCACGCGCATGGGCCGCTGGGTGGACTTCGACAACGACTACAAGACGATGGACCTCCCCTTCATGGAGACCATCTGGTGGGCGTTCAAGCAGCTCTGGGATCAGGGCCGCGTCTACAAGTCCTACCGCATCATGCCCTATTCGTGGAAGCTGACCACGCCGCTCTCGAACTTCGAGGCGGGCAGCAATTACCAGGACGTGCAGGACCCGGCCGTCACGGTGCGGCTCCGGCTGATCTCCAGTCATCCGTCGCTCGCCACAGGTGGCCCGGCGGAACCGGCCTTCGCGCTGATCTGGACGACGACGCCGTGGACGCTGCCGGCGAACCTGGCGATCTGCGCCGGGCCCGACCTGGATTACGTCGCCGTGCGCGACGCGAAGGAAAAGGTGCTTTACGTGCTGGCCGAGGCGCGGCTGGCGGCGGTCTACAAGAAGCCGGAAGACTACGAACTTGTCGCCAGGTTCAAGGGCTGTGCGATGGCGGGCTGGACCTATGAGCCGCTGTTCCCCTACATCAAGGACCAGCCCAACGCCTACCGGATTCTTACCGACGGTTTCGTCAGCACGGAGGACGGCACGGGGTTGGTCCACATGGCGCCGGCCTATGGCGAGGACGATTTCCGTGTCTGCAAGGCCGCCGGCATCCCGCCGGTGGACCTGCTCGACGAGAACGCCGCGTTCACCGCGCGCGTGCCGGACTACGCCGGCCAGTTCTGCAAGGACGCCGACAAGGCGATCATCCGCCGCCTGAAGGACGAGCACAAGCTGGTGCACCAGGCGACGATCGTCCACAGCTATCCGTTCTGCGAGCGCACCGACACGCCGCTGATCTACCGCGCCATCGACGCGTGGTACGTCCGGGTCGAAAACATGCACGACGAGCTGGTCGCGAACAACGCCGGCGTCCACTGGATGCCGCAGGCGATCGGCGAGAAACGTTTCGGCAACTGGCTCAAGGAGGCGAAGGACTGGAACATCAGCCGCAACCGCTTCTGGGGCTCGTGCCTCCCCGTCTGGGTCGCCGAGGGTGACAAGGATGACACGATCTGCGTCGGCTCGATCCAGGAGCTGGAAGAGCTGAGCGGCCAGAAGGTCACCGACCTGCACAAGCATTTCGTGGACAAAATCACCTTCGTGAAGCACGGCAAGACCTACCGCCGCACGCCGGAGGTGCTGGATTGCTGGTTCGAGAGCGGCTCGATGCCCTATGCGCAGCAGCATTACCCCTTCGAGAACAAGGCGCGCTTCGAGGAGCATTTCCCGGCCGACTTCATCGCCGAGGGCCTCGACCAGACGCGCGGCTGGTTCTACACGCTGATGGTGCTCTCCACCGCGCTGTTCAAGAAGCCCGCGTTCAAGAACGTCGTGGTCAACGGCCTCGTCCTCGCCGAGGACGGCCGCAAGATGTCCAAGCGCCTGAAGAATTATCCCGACCCGAACTACCTGCTCGACGCCTACGGAGCCGACGCGCTGCGCCTCTACCTGATCAACTCGCCGGTCGTCCGCGCCGAGGACCTGCGTTTCTCCGAGGAGGGCGTCAAGCAGTGCATGCGCGACTTCCTGATCCCGCTCTGGAACGCCTACAGCTTCTTCGTCACGTACGCGAACGTCGATGGCTGGAAGCCGGAACTCAGCGGTCAGAATTCCGCAAATCAGCAATCGGCAATCGGCAATCGGCAATTGTTGGACCGCTGGGTCCTCAGCTGCCTCGACCGCCTGACGCAGGAGGTCACCACGGCGATGGACGACTACGACCTCCAGCAGGCCGTCCGCCCGTTCGTCCGCTTCATCGAGGACTTGACCAACTGGTACATCCGCCGCAGCCGCCGCCGCTTCTGGAAGAGCACCGACGATGCCGACAAGGCGCAGGCCTATGCCACGCTCTACGAGGTGCTGCTGACGCTCTCCAAGATCGCCGCGCCGTTCGTACCGTTTATCAGCGAGGAGATCTACAAGAACCTGCGCACGCCGGAGCTGCCGGAGTCCGTCCACCTCTGCGATTTCCCCAAGGCTGCCGGCGACCGCCGCGACACGCAACTTGAAGAGCAGATGGCCGCCGTGATGACCGCCGTCCAACTCGGCCGCGCCATCCGCGCCGAGCACAACCTCAAGGTGCGCCAGCCGCTCGCCGCCGTCCATGTGGTCTGTCGCGACGCCAGCAAGCTCGCGCAACTCCGCGAACTGGAAGGCCTGATCGTGGAAGAGCTCAACATCAAGAAGGTTGTTTTCAATCTCGACGAGACCGAACTGGTCACCCTGAGCGCCAAGCCGAATTTCAAAGTGTGGGGTCCGAAGTTCGGCCCCAAACTCAAGCAAGCCGTCGCCCTGATTGCGAAATGGGAGTCCGGCAAGCTCAACACGCTCTTGCATGGCGGGACGGCCCCGCTGGAAATCGACGGCCAGACCTACGAGCTGGGGGGCACCGACCTCATCATCCAGCGCCAGCCCAAGCCCGGCCTCGCGGTCGCTTCCGAAGGCGACCAGGTCGTCGCGCTCGAGACCGAGCTGACGCCCGCGCTCATCCGCGAGGGCCTCGCCCGCGAGCTGGTCAACCGCATCCAGAACCTGCGCAAGGATGCCGACTTCGTCGTGACGCAGCGGATCCGCCTGCGGGTCGCCGGCGACGCCGAGGTCCAGGCGACGGTGGGCGAATACCGCGACCTCATCATGGCCGAGACCCTCTGCACCGACCTGGCCTGTGCGGAAAGCGACGCCGAGCCCTGCGATCTCAACGGCCACAGCACGCGCCTGCACCTGCAGCCCGCGTGAGTTGTCCAAGGCTTGAAAAACGAACCGGCAAATTTTCCAAGCCTTGGAAGACCTCGCCATCATGACCGCACCCCTCATCGTGGCTGGCGTGGATGTCGGCGGTTCCCTGAAGGGCTTCCATGCCGTGGCGCTGAAGGATGGCGCCTATTTCAAGCAGTTTGTATCGCGTGACGCCGCGGCGCTTGCCGTCTGGTGCGCCGCGACCGGCGCCGCCTGCGTTGGCGTGGATGCGCCGTGCCGCTGGAGCGCGAACGGCCGCGCCCGTTCCGCGGAACGGGAACTGATGGCGGGGAAAATATCCTGCTTTGCCACACCGACCCGCGCCGCCGCCGAACGGCATCCCTCGGACTACTTTCGCTGGATGCTCAACGGTGCGGAATTGTTCGCGCAGCTCGAATCCCGCTACGCCTTGTTCAGCGGACAGCGGAACACCGCGATGCGTCCGCTCTGCTTCGAGACTTTCCCGCAAGCCATCGCCTGCGCCCTCGCCGGAACCCTTGTTTCCGCCAAGCGGAAACGCGCCATCCGCCGGGCACTGCTGACGCGCGCCGGCGTGGACATCAGTCAGTTGTCCAACATCGACAAGGTTGATGCCGCCCTGTGCGCCCTCGCGGCCCACCACCTCGCGCTCGGCTCCCATAAAGTCTATGGCGAACCGACCACCGGACTGATCGTGGTGCCGCGGGCTGCGCTGGCGATCGCTGGGTAACCGGGGTGGGGTGTGCCTGTGGTGTTCCTGCCTCCGTCCGGCCCGCCTGTTCTTTGCCAGGGCGCCACAGGTGCGCGCCCTGGCCACCCGGCTTGAAAAACAATGGGGCTGTTGTATCTGTCCATTGCTTATTGGGCGGATGGGTTCCGGGGGCACGATAAAATGAATGCAGCGGAAGCAGACGGCATGGCCCGGGCGTTACTGGACGCGCTCCCCTCCTTGGTGTTTGTGGCCGACCGGGATGTGCGCATTCAAGAGTACAACGCGGCGGCGGTCGCTCTGATACAGGCCGAGCGGGAGACCCTGCTGCAACGGCGCGCCGGCGATGTCTTGAATTGCATCCATGCGAAGGATGCGGACGGGGGGTGCGGCCGCGGGCCGGCCTGCAAGGATTGCGTCATCCGGAACGCCGTGACGGAAGCCTTTCATGGGAACCGGGTGGTCCGCCGGCGTACCCGTATCGAGTTCCTCCGCGGCGGGGAAAAACTGGAGATCTACGCGCTCATCACCGCCTCCCCTTTTACCTTCCACGGGACGGCCCATGCATTGCTCGTGATCGAGGACATCAGTGAGATCGCCGAACTCTATCGGATGATACCGGTCTGTTCGATCTGCAAGAAAGTGCGGGACGACAAGGCGTCCTGGGTGAAACTCGAAACGTATTTCAAGAAAAGCTGGGACGTCGATTTCACGCACGGCATCTGTCCGGCCTGCCTGGCGGCGGAGATGGCCAAGCTGGATGCGCCCGATCAGGACGCGCCAGCCACCCCCGCGGGCCCGCCGGGGGCGCAACCCAAAACCCCGGACGGTTGACGTAGCAGCAAGGGATTCCGCCCGCCCTTGCCTGGACTCACCCCGTGTCCCGACCACCGTGGTGGCAGGAGCGCCGCCTGCTGAGGACTGGGCTCGCCTGCACCGGCTTGTGCCTGGCCGCGTGGGCGCAATCCGGCGGGGCAAAGCGCGGCCCGGCGTCGGAGCTGTCTTTTTACGTTGAATTATTCTCGGAAAGCACTATGGTTCGCCGCTCCAAAGCTAGGCGGCGCAGGCCTGGGCGCGAATCAGGTGTGAGCGCGGAAGTGTGTCATGGCACAGTCGTTGACAACGCAGGCGACCGACCTCGCGGCGGCCAAGATGGCGGCGGTGAATGAGTTCATCATGCACCACGTGGCCGATTCCCACGAGTGGTCGCCGTTTGGCCGTGCCATCGAACTGCCCGCTTGGCTCTCCGTCCACGGTCTGATGCTCGTGATCGGCGCGACGATCCTGGTGCTGCTGTTCGGGCTCATCTACCGCCACAAGGCCCCGGTGCCGCACGGGTGGACCAATCTGCTGGAACTGTTCGTCCTGCTGGTCCGTGACCAGATCGCCCTCCCGTTCCTGGGCGAAAAAGATGGCCGCCGGATGGCTCCGCTGTTCTGCACGTTTTTCTTCTTCATCCTGTGCCTGAACCTGATGAGCATCACGCCGCTGTTCCCGGCGGCGACGGCGAACATCAATGTCACCTTGGCGCTGGCGCTGGTGACGCTGGGCTTCATGTTCATCGGCGGGATGGTGAAGAACGGCGTCTTCGGGTTCTTCAAGGCGTTCACGCCGCACGGCGTGCCGTGGCCGCTGCTGATCCTGCTGGCGCCGCTGGAGTTCCTCGGCGTCTTCATCAAGGCCGGCGCGCTGGCCATCCGTCTCTTTGCGAACATGCTGGCGGGCCACATCGTCATCTTTGCCCTGGTCAGCCTGCTGCTGATGTTCGGCTTCGCGGCGCTGCCGGTGGTGGCGCTGGTGGTGCTGGTTTTCTTTCTGGAGCTGTTGGTGGCGTTCTTGCAGGCGTTCATCTTCACGCTGTTGTCGGCGATTTTTATCGGGCAGTTGTATCATCCGGAGCACTAGGGAAAGGACACGAATATGATGGGAAGTATTGCAGCAATTGGCGCGGGCCTGGCGGCCATTGGCGCGGGTCTGGGCATCGGGCTTATCGGCTATGCGATGTTGCAGGGCATGGCCCGGCAGCCGGAGATGGCGCCGAAGTTGATGGTGAACATGCTGATCGCCGCGGCGCTCGTCGAGGGCGTGGCGCTCTTCGCGCTGGTGATCTGCTTCATGGGCATCGGCAAGTGAGCCGCCGCGTCCGGCCCCCGGACGCACCCCCACCATGAACGAAGACGCACATAGCCATCCAGGCACCGCCGCCGCCGCGCCCAAGCATGGCGAGGCCGGACCGCCGAACGTGATGAAGGTCGATCCGCAGATGATCGGGCTGACCTGGCTCGTGTTCGGGCTCGTGGCGGCCCTGCTCTACAAGCTGGCGTGGAAGCCGATCCTCCGCGCGCTGGAACAGCGCGAGGCGCTGATCCGCCAGTCGCTCGACAACGCGGCGAAGCTGCGCGACGAGCTCGGCAAGCTCGACCAGCAGCGCCAGGAGGTGCTCGCCGAGGCCGACCGCAAGGCGCGCGACGTGCTCGCCGAGGCGCGCAAGGCCGCCGGCGAGACCGCCGCGCAGATCGAGCAGAAGGCGCGCGGCGAGGCGCAGGCGCTCGTCGAGAACGCCCGGCGCGAGATCACCGCCGCCGAGGAGCAGGCCAAGGCCGGGCTCCGGCAGGAGACCGCCACCTTGGCGCTCGCCGTCGCCTCGCGCCTGCTCCAGGAAAACCTGACCGACGCGAAGAACCGCGCGTTGACCGACCAACTGATCCAGAAACTCTGATGCGCAACACCGTCATAGCGCGGCGCTACGCCCGCGCGCTGCTGGGCCTGGCGCTCGACCAGCAGGCGCTGGCGCCCGTGCGCGCCGACCTGCGCGAGCTGCACGGGCTGCTGCGCGCCTCGCCGGAGCTGGCCTGGCTGCTGGGCCGCGGGCCGCTCTCGGTCGAGGTGCGCGCCACGCAGCTCAAACAGCTGCTCGAGGGGCGCCTGCATCCCTTGGCGCTGCGCTTCCTGCTCTTCCTGAACGCGCGCCGGCGGCTCGTGCTGCTGGGCACGCTGCTGACGATTTTCGAGGAGCTCTGCGACCAGCAGGACGGGGTCGTCCGGGTGCAGATCACCGCCGCGCACGAGCTCTCCGCGGCGCAGCTCGCCGCGCTCCAGGGCAAGCTGGCGGCGCGCCTGCAGCGGCCGATGAAGACCCAGGTGACGGTCGATGCGAAGCTGCTCGGCGGCTTCACGCTGCAGGTCGGCGACGACGTGCAGGACTTCAGCCTGGCCACGCAACTGGCGCTGCTGCGGCAGCAGTGGCTCGGCACGACTTTGAATTAAGGATAAAATCATGGCGATCCAACTCCGACCCGAAGAGATCACTTCCATCCTCAAGCAGCAGCTGGCCGACTTCCAGGTGCAGGGCGCCTCCTATGAGACCGGCACGGTCCTGAGCGTCGGCGACGGCATCGCGCGCGTCCATGGGCTGGCCCAGGTCATGGCCGGCGAGCTGGTCGAGTTCTCCGGCGGCCTCAACGGCATGGCCTTGAACCTGGAGGAGGACAACGTCGGCGTCGCCATCTTCGGCGAGGACACGCACATCCGCGAGGGCGACAGCGTCAAGCGCACCGGCCGCATCGCCTCGGTGCCGGTCGGGCCCGCGCTCGCCGGCCGTATCGTCGATGCGCTGGGCCAGCCGATCGACGGCTTCGGCCCGCTCCAGGCCACGGAGTCGCGCAAGATCGAGATCAAGGCGCCCGGCGTCATCGATCGCCAGGACGTCAAGGAGCCGCTGCAGACCGGCCTCAAGATGATCGACGCGCTCACGCCGATCGGCCGCGGCCAGCGCGAGCTGATCATCGGCGACCGCAAGACCGGCAAGACGACCATCGCGATCGACGCCATCATCAACCAGCGCGGCGGCGACGTGCACTGCTTCTACGTCGCCGTCGGCCAGAAGCGTTCCACCGTTACGCAAATCTACGAAACACTGAAGAAGGCGGGCGCGATGGACTACACGACCATCATTGCCGCGACCGCCTCCGATCCCGCGCCGATGCAGTTCCTCGCGCCCTTCTCCGGCTGCACGATGGGCGAGTTCTACCGCGACACCGGCAAGCACGCGCTGATCATCTACGACGACCTGACCAAGCACGCGCAGGCCTACCGCCAGATGTCGCTGCTGCTGCGCCGCCCGCCCGGCCGCGAGGCGTTCCCCGGCGACATCTTCTACCTGCACAGCCGCCTGCTCGAACGCGCCGCGAAGCTGAGCAGCGCTCTCGGCGGCGGCAGCCTCACGGCGCTGCCGATCGTCGAGACGCAGGCCAACGACGTCTCCGGCTACATCCCGACGAACATCATCTCCATCACCGACGGCCAGATCTACTTGGAAGCCGACCTGTTCAACGCCGGCCAGCGGCCCGCGATGAACCCCGGCATCTCCGTCTCGCGCGTCGGTGGCGACGCGCAGATCAAGGCGATGAAGCAGACCGCCGGCATGCTGCGCCTCGACCTGGCGCAGTTCCGCGAGCTGGCCGCCTTCATGCAGTTCGCGTCCGACCTCGACCCCGCGACGCGCAAGCAGATCGAGCGCGGCTACCGCCTGATGGAAGTGATGAAGCAGGGCGTCCATGCCACGCTGCCCGTCGCGCACCAGGTGGCCTCGATCTACGCCGGCGTCAACGGCTGGCTCGACGACGTGCCGCTCGACCAGTCGCGCGCGTTCGAGCAGCACCTGATCGCGGCGCTCAACGCCGCGCCCGACGATTTCGTCAACCCGTTCAACGCCACGAAGGCGATGAGCGACACGCTCAAGGAGCTGCTCAACAACCTCCTCAAGCGCGTGAAGCAGAGTTTCAAGGTCGCGTGAGCACCAGCTCCCGCGGAGGCCGGCCATGCCGACGCTGAAAGACTACAACAACAAGCTCGTCAGTCTGCGCAACACGCGGAAGATGACCAAGACCATGCAGATGGTCTCGGCCACCAAGTTTCAGCGCGCGCAGGCGGCGCAGGCCCGCGTGCGTCCCTACGCGAACGCGCTCAACTCGATGTTGCATCGCGTCACCGCCGCCGCGGCGGGCGAGGTGCACCTGCCGCTGTGCAAGGTGCGCTCGCCGGCCTACAAGGCGCTGATCATCGTCATCTCCTCGGACCGCGGCTTGTGCGGCTCGTTCAACCACGGCCTGCACCGCCTCGTGGCGCAGTGGCTGCTCGAGCGCGAAGACCGCTACACCGATATCGACCTCGTGTGCTGCAGCCGCAAGGCCGCCGCCTTTTTCCGCGGACGCCAGACGATCCGCCAGAGCCGCGACGGCATCACCGCCAGCCCCACCATGGCCGCCGCCGCCGAGATTGGCGACGAGGCGATGAAGCTCTTTTCCGAGGGCAGCTACGACGAGGTCTACCTCGCCTACAATGAATTCATCAACGCCGTCAGCCGCACGCCGCAGGTCGAACTGCTGCTGCCGGCCTCGAAGACGGAAGCCGGTAAAATGGAGCTGACGCCGGAGAACGTGATGCAGGGGCCGCGCCCGGAATTGATCTTCGAGCCGCGCGCGCCGGAACTGCTCTGCACGCTGATTCCGCAGAGCATCCGCTTCCGCATTTTCTCGGCGCTGCTGGAAAGCGCCGCCGGCGAGCACGGCGCGCGCATGTCGGCGATGGACAACGCGACAAAGAACTCCGACCGGCTGCTCGACACCTATACGCTGCTGCGCAACCGCGTGCGGCAGGCGGGCATCACCCGTGAGCTCGCAGAAATCGTCACCGGCGCCGAGGCGCTAAAAGGATAAAGTTTCCAAGGCTTGGAACAGAGAACAGGCGGTTTTTCCAAAGCTTGGATAATCGCAGGAGTAAAAGAGAGATGAGCACAACTTCGACAACGGCCAGCGGCAAGATCACCCAGGTGTTGGGTGCGGTGGTGGACGTGGCTTTTCCGTCGGGCAGCCTCCCGTCCATCCTGACGGCGCTGAAGACGACGAACCCCGGCATCAACGAACAGCCGTGGAACCTGACACTGGAAGTCGCGCAACATCTTGGCGACGACACCGTCCGCGCGATCGCGCTTGACGCGACCGACGGCCTCCAGCGCGGCGTCGAGGTGCGCAGCACTGGCGACGTGCTCAAGATGCCGGTCGGCGCCGAGACCTTGGGCCGCGTGATGAACCTGCTCGGCGAGCCGATTGATGGCGGCGCGCCCATCGAGGCCAAGATGCACCTGCCGATCCATCATCCGGCCCCGGCCTTCGACCAGCAGAGCACGCAGGAGGCGATGCTCGTCACCGGCATCAAGGTCGTGGACCTGCTCGCCCCCTACAAGAAGGGCGGCAAGATCGGCCTCTTCGGCGGCGCCGGCGTCGGCAAGACCGTGCTGATCCAGGAACTGATCCGCAACATCGCCACGGAGCACGGCGGCTACTCGGTGTTCGCCGGCGTCGGCGAGCGCACGCGCGAGGGCACGGCGCTCTACCGCGAGATGAAGGAATCCGGCGTCATCAGCAAGACCGCGATGGTGTTCGGCCAGATGAACGAGCCGCCCGGCGCGCGCGCCCGCGTCTCGCTCTCCGCGCTGACGATCGCCGAATATTTCCGCGACGAGATGCACCAGGACGTGCTGCTGTTCATCGACAACATCTTCCGCTTCACGCAGGCCGGTGCCGAGGTCTCCACGCTGCTCGGCCGCATCCCGTCGGCCGTCGGCTATCAGCCCACGCTGGGCACCGACATGGGCGAGCTGCAGGAGCGCATCACCTCGACGAAGAACGGCTCGATCACCTCCGTGCAGGCCATCTACGTCCCCGCCGACGACTACACCGACCCGGCCCCGGCGGCGACCTTCGCGCATTTGGACGCCACCACGGAGCTGTCGCGCCCGATCTCCCAACTCGGCATCTATCCCGCCGTGGATCCGCTGACCAGTTCCTCGACGATCCTCACGCCGGAAATCGTCGGCCGCGAGCATTACGAAGTGGCGCAGGGCGTGAAGCGCCTGCTGCAGCGCTACAAGGAATTGCAGGACATCATCGCGATCTTGGGCATGGACGAGCTTTCCGAGGGCGACCGCCAGATCGTCGCGCGCGCCCGCAAGGTGCAGCGCTTCCTCTCGCAGCCGTTCTTCGTCGCCGAGCAGTTCACCGGCATGAAGGGCCGCTATGTGCAAATCGAGGACACGATCCGTTCGTTCAAGGAAGTGCTCGAGGGCAAGCACGACGACCTGCCCGAGCAGGCCTTCTACATGGTCGGCCAGATCGAAGACGTGATCGAGAAAGCCCGCGAGATGAAGAAAGCTTGAGCATGGCGGCCACGTTCTCCATCTCCGTGCTGACGCCGGAAGGTCTGATCTGGGAAGGCCGCGCCTCCGCCGTCAACGCGCCGGGCGTCGCCGGCGGGTTCGGCGTCCTCGCCCATCACCAGCCCATGGTCGCCGCGCTGCAGCCCGGCCCGCTGGTCATCACCGCCGAGGATGGCACCCTGGTCCAGTTCCGCCTCGGCGTCGGCGTCTTCGAGGTCACAGCCTTCCACGACGTCCTGGTCCTCGCCGACTCCGCCGCGACGGTGTGACGTCGCGCGTCCCGTGTTCCGCGTCTTGTGTCATGTGTCGGGCAAAGGGACGAGTGTCGGGAGGCGGGTGCCGAGGATGTAGCGGCACGCCTGACAACCACGTCCACCTCAGCACCCAAAGGCGCGTCTTCGGAACAACGGTGACGTGATCCGTTGCGCTTGCACAGATACGGGTTATCTTCCGCCTCTGTTTTCAGGACGACTCAATGTGGCTTGTGCTCATGGCGGTGGCGGCGGGCGTGCTGGTGCTGAACATACCTTTCGGCTTCTGGCGCGCCGGTGTGCGCAAATATTCGTTGCCATGGCTGCTCGCTGTCCATCTCCCGATTCCCTGTGTGGTGGCGCTGCGCCTGTTCTCCGGCCTCGGCTGGAGCAGCGCCTCCTTCCCCTTCGTAATCGCGGCCTATGTTTCCGGCCAATATCTCGGCGGCGTGCTGCGGCGAACATTTCCAAACCTTGGAAAATGAGCCCGCGCCGCGTATCATCCGCGGCGGCGGAGAGCGTATGAACGACGCGACCAACGCAGGCAAGGTGCTGATCTGGGACTGGCCCATCCGGGTTTTTCACTGGGCGTTCGTGCTGTGTGTGACGGGTGCGCTGGGGCTGGCGTTGCTGGCCGAGCCTGGCAGCAGGCCGTTTGTGTGGCACATGCTGCTGGGGATCGCGGCCTGCTTTCTCTTGCTGCTGCGGGTCGTGCTGGGGTTTTTCGGCAGCCGCTACAATCGTTTTTCCGCGATGCTGTTCTCGCCGGCGGAGACCTTCCGCTATGGCTGGGGCCTTTTCACGCTCAAGCCCATCCACTATCTGGCGCACAATCCCGGCGCCGCGGCCGCGGCCTTTGGCATGTATGGCCTGGTCGCCATCCTGTTCTGGTCGGGCATCAAGGCCGAGGGCGAGACCGCGCGCAACATTCATATCTACCTCGCCTATGCTTTGCTCGCGCTCGCCCTGGCCCATCTCGCGGGGGTCACGGCCAACGCTGTGCGCACGCGTGGCGAAGCTGCGCTCTCCATGGTCAATGGCAAGCGGACGGGCCCGGACGGGGCAGGCCTGGCCTCGGCGCAACCGCTGGGCGCGCTCGTGCTGCTGCTCCTCTCGGGGCTATGGATCGGCAGCCTGTTCGCCGGCTACGACGCCGCCCAGGGCACGGTCCGACTGCCGCTGCTCGGCGGCACGCTGCCGCTGGAAAAAGTGGAGCCGGCAACGCCCGCCGCGCAGTGACGTCGCGGCCGCCCGGGGGTGCTTTCAGCGCCGAGGTCCCAGCGGGAAGAGAACTTGCCACCAAAGAATGCAGAGAACGTAAGGCTCCTATGTGTCCTTTGCGATCTTTTGTGGCAGTTTCCCTCTGCGGGCCTCTTTCAGCCCTCCGCGGCCTCTGTGTTTGCAGTTTCTTCGCTACACCGCGACGCAGGTGAAGATGGTGTAGGGGAGGTAGGCGGTGAAGCCGCGCCGGGAGCTGACGAACACATTGGCGCACTCGCCGGACTCGGTGCAGAGGGTCTTCTGGATCTGCGTCAGCTTGGCGGGCGCGAGGTTGTAGCGGCGCGCGAGGTCGAGCGAGCCGAGTGGCAGGTGCGGCGCCGGCGCGGTCGCATCGATCTGCCAGCCGGACTCCATGAGCGCCATGCACAGCGCCGTGCGCATGGGATACCACTTGTCGGTGCCCATCTGCGCGTACAGCGAGTTCAGGCATTTGGCGGCAGCCGCCTCCTCGAAGCAGGCGGTCTGGTGGATGAAGTACTCGCCGGGTTGCATGATCCGGCGCAATTTTTTCAGGATGGGCACCAGGCCGTCCTGCCCGAAGTAGTGCAGCACCGAGCGCATGATGAACAGGGCCGACTCGTCCTTCTTGGCAAACTGCGCGCGGCGCAGGTTGGTCAGCGAGGTCTCGATGCGCTTGACGCGCGGGTCGTGGCCCTGGTCGAGCTGCTCGGAGGAGGCGTCGAGGTTGATCAGGCGCGCATTCTCCGCCAGGCCGCGGCGCGCGAGTTCGTGCAGGAGGAAGCCCGTGCCGCCGCCGAGGTCCACGATCGCGTGCGGCTTGGCCCGCGCCGCGGTGACGCTGATGAGCTTGGTCAAGGTCGCGGCCACCGAGGGGCTGGCGAAGTAGCCGCCGTGGATGCGGTCCCACTCCGCGCCGTGGACGGCGCGCTCGCGCAGGCGCTCGTGGTGCGCAGCCGTCTCGGGCGTGTCCGGCGTGTCAGGCGCGGCCGTAGTGTTTGGTGTCGTACCCATGAGAGAAATCCCTTTCGCGGGCGCAGCATACCGTGCGCTTTCCGGCGGCGCACGGAAAAACGGTTCGCGATGGCGGGCGGCTTGTGGTACTTTCCCGCGCGAAATTCCGGCGGGCCGGTTTTTCCAACGGTGGGAAGCCGCAGCCTGCGGTTCTTCCAAGCCTTGGGAAAACGGGCGGATCGTCTTCCAAGGGTTGGAAAATCCGGCGCCGGACAGTGCGAGTCTTAGAAAGGGATACCATGAGAAGCGACATCGTTAAGAAGGGTTTCGAACGCGCCCCGCACCGCAGCCTGCTGCGGGCGACGGGCCTGGACACGGCGGCCATCGACAAGCCGTTTATCGCCGTCTGTAATTCCTATACCGACGTCATCCCCGGCCATGTCCATCTGCGCAAGGTGGGCGACATCATCAAGAAAGAGATCATCAAGGCCGGCGGCACGCCGTTCGAGTTCAACTGCATCGGCGTCTGCGACGGCATCGCGATGGGCCACACCGGCATGAAATATTCGCTGCCGAGCCGCGAGCTGATCGCCGACTGCGTCGAAACGATGGCCAACGCCCATGCATTCGACGCGATGATCTGCATCGCCAACTGCGACAAGATCGTCCCCGGCATGATCATGGGCGCGCTGCGCGTGAACGTCCCGACGATCTTCGCCAGCGGCGGTCCGATGCTCGCCGGCAAGATGGCCGACGGCAAGGCCGTGGACCTGATCAGCGTCTTCGAGGGCGTCGGCGCGCTCAAGGCGGGCAAGATCACCGAGGCGCAGCTCGAGGAGCTGTCCTGCAAGGCCTGCCCCGGCCCTGGCTCGTGCTCCGGCATGTTCACCGCGAACTCGATGAACTGCCTGTGCGAGGCGATCGGCCTGGCGCTGCCGGGCAACGGCACGATCCCCGCCGTGGATCCGCACCGGCGCAAGCTCTGGCGCAAGGCGGCGCACCGCATCGTGGAGATGGTGAAGGAGAACCTCTGCCCGCGCGACATCGTCACGCAGGACGCGCTCGACAACGCGTTCGTGCTCGACATGGCGATGGGCGGCAGCACGAACACGATCCTGCACACGCTGGCGATCGCGCACGAGGCGGGCGTGGCCTATGACCTCGAGCGCATCAACGCGCTGTCCAAGCGCACGCCGAATATCTGCAAGGTCTCGCCGTCCTCGCATTATCACATCGAGGACGTGGACAAGGCGGGCGGCATCAGCGCCATCCTGAAGGAGATCAGCCGCGTGAAGGGCCTGCTCAAATTCGGCACGAAGACCGTCACCGGGCGCTCGCTCGGCCGGAACATCGTCCGCGCACAGACGCACGACAAGGCATGCATCCGGCCCCTCGAGAACGCCTACAGCCCCGAGGGCGGCCTGTTCGTCCTGCGCGGCAACCTCGCGCCGGAAGGCGCGGTCATCAAGACCGCCGGCGTGGATCCGAAGATGCTCAAGCACACCGGTCCGGCGATCATCTTCGAGAGCCAGGAGGAGGCCTGCGCAGGCATCCTCGCCGGCCAGGTCCAGGCCGGCCACGTGGTCATCATCCGCTACGAAGGCCCGAAGGGCGGGCCCGGCATGCAGGAGATGCTCGGCCCGACGAGCTACATCATGGGGCAGGGGTTGGGCGACAAGGTCGCGCTGATCACCGACGGCCGCTTCAGCGGCGGCACGCGCGGCGCGTGCATCGGCCATGTCTCGCCGGAAGCCGCCGAGGGCGGCACGATCGCCCTGCTGCGCAATGGCGACATCGTCGAGATCGATATTTTCGCGCGCAAGCTGCACGCGCAGGTCAGCGACGACGAACTGGCGGAGCGCAAGCTCCAGTGGCGCTCGCCAGAGCCGCGGTTCAAGACCGGCTGGCTCGCGCGCTACACCAAGTTCGCCACCAACGCCAGCAATGGCGCCGTGCTGAAGGCGTGATGTCTGCCCAAGGCTTGGACCACCCGGGGCAGCCCGGGCTTCCCGGCCTTGGGGAGGACCGTGCGCGGTTGCCTGCTGCTGAGCAGGCTTGCCGAAAACCTGTCCGCTCGCTAAGCTGAACCAATGAAACTGTTGCCTGTCATTCTGTTCTGCGGGGTGGGGGTCGCATGCGTTGCACTGGCCGCGCCCAATCCGACGCGCGCCTCCGCCGCCAAGTCCGCCGCCGTGGCCGCCTCCAATCTGGCGGCGCGCGTCGAACTGGAGGTGGACATGGCCTTCAAGGCGCTGAACCAAGGGAAGCCCGCCATCGCCGCAGGCCTGTTCGAGAAGGCGCTCGCGCAGGATGCGCACAACCGCCGCGGCCGCTTTGGCTTGAGCACGGCGCTGATCCAGTCCGACAAGTACAAGGAGGCCCTCGCCATCTTGGAGAAGATGTTGAAGGAGACGCCCAAGGACTACGTGCTCATGAACAACATCGCCTGGGTATATGCCTCCGCGCGCGATCTCAAGATCCGCAACGGGGCGCGCGCCGTCGCGCTGGCGCAGGATGCGCTGATGATCAACCCGATCGACTGCCATGTCTGGAGCACGCTGGCCGAGGCCTACTTCATCAGCGGCCGCTATGACAAGGCGCTGCGCAACGCCGAACAGGCGCTGCGGTTGGGGCGCGAGACGAACATGGATGCAAAGTTGATCGAACAGTATCAGCTCCAGGTCGAACGCAGCCGCAAGGCCGCCGAATCCAGCAGCATCCTCGAATGATCCCGCGCTACGCCAGTTTCCTGTGCCTCTGCGCGCTGGCCGCGAGCAGCATCCGTGCGCAGCATTTTTCTGCCGTGGACCGGCCGATGCCGGCGCCGTCCCCGGCGGTCTGGAGCAACGGTCTGGCCCGCGTCGGCGCCGTGCTGGTGGATCCGAGCAACCGCTGCGTGCTGGTGCAGGGCTATATCAACCAGACCAACGGCCTCGTCGAGCTGTTGGCCTGCGGCCCGGAGGGCAAGACGCACGAAAGCCTGCTGGTGCTCAAGGCCAGCCCGCTCGATGTGAACATCGGCCTGCTGTTGCTGGGCCTCAAGGCGGAGGGCCGGCCGACCGAGGTCGGCGTCTGGCCCGACCGGCGTGGCCCACAGCTCGATCTCTGGGTGGAGTGGCAGCAGAACGGCCAGGCGCGCCGCCGCCGCGCCGAGGAGCTCGTATGCAACGAGCAGACCGGCCGCCGCTTGCCGGCCACCCCGTGGATCTACACGGGCAGCGTCATCGAGCACGGCTACTTTCGCGCGCTCTCCGAGGACAGCTACGTCGCCACCTATTGGGATCCCTGGTCCCTGATCAACCTGCCGCTGCCGTGTGGGGGCGATGACCATGTTTTGATCGCCAATGAAGAGACCGTTCCGCCCCTCGGGACACCGGTGTGCCTGCGCCTGCAGCTCCACCAGGCCACGTGGTGGGAGCGTTTCCTGAAGCGGCTGCGCGGCAACTAGACGGAGGCAACATGAGCACTGGCCAGCACAACGCAGCGCGGTTTCCCACCTGTGGCCGGCGCGGCTTTCTCCGCCAGGCCGGCGTGCTCGCCGGCGGCGCGGCCCTCGCCCTGCACGGGTGGCCGGCCTGGGCGGCCGAGGGCGCCGCCAGCCGGCCTGTGCGCATTCCACGCCGCAAGCCGCGCACGGCGAACATCGGCGTCTTCGGTGTCGGCCACTATGCCTACTGGGGCCAGTTCCCCGGCCTGCGCGACGAGCTGCTCGCGAAGCTGGAGGTGTTCGTCAAGCGGGTGGAGGGGCACGAGGTCAAGGTCACCAATTTCGGCATGATCGACGACGCCCGCGGTGCCACCGCACTGCTGCCCAAGCTCAAGGCGGCGCCGCTCGACCTGATTTTCTGCGACATGCTGACCTACGCGACCTCGTCCACCTTCGGCCTCCTGATCCGCGAGCTGCAGGTGCCGGTGGTGCTGGTCGCGCTGCAGCCGCAGAAGGCGCTCGATTACACCAAGGCCTCGACCTACAAGCAGCTCGCCAACGACGATTTTTGTTCCGTGCCGGAGTTCACCGGGGTGGCCATCCGCATGGGCAAGAAGCCGCCGCCCGTGATCCTCGGCACGCTGCACGACGATCCGCAGGCCGAGGCCGAGGTGGCCGAATGGTGCAACATCGCCAAGGTGCTGCACGACCTGCATGGCGCGCGCATCGGCCACTTCGGCCATGTGCTGGAGTCCATGCTCGACATGCACACCGACCCGACGGCGCTCACCGCGGCGTTCGGCTGCCACATTGTCCAGACCGAGGCCGACGACGTGCTGCGGCATTTCCGCAAGGTAGGCGCTGCGGATGCCGCGGCCAAGCAGAAGCAGATCCTGGAGATGTTCGACACGCCCGATCCGCAGTCCGACCCGATCACCCGCAAGCTCACCGCCGAGGATCTCGACATGGCCGCGCGCACCGCCGTGGCGCTGGACCATTTTGTTGCGGAGAAGGAGCTCGACGGCCTCGCCTACTACTACGAGGGCGAGCCCGGCAGCGAACTGCGCCGGGTCATCAGCAGCCTCATCGTCGGCAACTCGCTGCTCACCGCGGCCGGGTTTCCGATGTGCGGCGAGTCGGACCTGAAGACCTGCATCGCGATGCTCATCGAGGACCGTCTGGATATCGGCGGCAGCTTCGCCGAGTTCCACCCGATCGATTTCAACGAAGGCTTCGTGCTTGTCGGCCACGACGGGCCGCACCACGTCAATATTGCCGACGGCAAGCCGGCGTTGCGCAGCCTGCTCAAGTACCACGGCAAGCCCGGTTCGGGCGCGAGCGTCGAGTTCAAGATCAAGGAAGGGCCGATCTCCATGTTGAGCATTGGCGTGACGGCTCAGGGCAAGTTCAAGTTCGTCATTGCCGAGGGCCAGTCGGTTCGCGGACCGATCCCGCCGACGGGCAACACCAACACGCGCGGCTTCTTCAAGCCCGACGTGCGCAGTTTCCTGCGCAAGTGGGCCGCAGCCGGCCCCACGCACCATTTTGCGCTCGGCGTGGGCAAGCACGCCCGGACAATCCAAAAGATCGCCGAGGTCCTGGACCTCGAAAATGCGATCATTGCCGAAGCTTGATGAATCTTCCGCTTGCGCGCGGCGGCTTTGCCCCTATATTGTCCGCCGCGCGCCGGTTAACATGGCGCGCGCAGACCGGAAAGGCACATATGGAACAGCAAGTGAAAGCTTTTATCGCGGAAGTCCGCCCGCTCATCCAAGGGCATGGCGGAGATGTCGAGTTTGTCGCCTTGGACGGCACCACCGTCAAGCTGCGGCTGCTCGGCGCGTGCTCGCATTGCCCCGGTGCCGTGATGACGTTGAAGAACGGCATCGAGGCGCAGATGCGCGAAGTCGTCAGCCCCGACCTCACCGTCGAGCGCGTGGAATGAGCCCCGTGCGTTTGGCCTGACCCACGCAGCCAGACGTGACCTTTTCCGTTTTTTTGACAAACCGGGAATTATTTCCGGTTATTATTGCCCTGCCGAGCATCGCGCGATTGACATCGGCAAGGGTGCAGTGTATGAAATCGCGCGCCGTGGCCAGATAGCTCAGCTGGTAGAG
>CAIWHP010000238.1 GCA_903912445.1 uncultured Lentisphaerota bacterium | reverse complement strand
CGGCCATCGAGGTCTGCGCCCGGTCGTAGGGCAAGGCGCGCACAATCGTATAGCGCGGTCCGCAGCAGGTGCAGTTCGTGAAGGCGTAGCCCTGGCGCCGGTCTGTCGCGTCGCGGATTTCGCGCGCGCAATCGGCACAGGTCGCCAGGTCCGGTGGAATACCGATCAAGAAATCGCCCGATCCACGGCTCGGCGTAATGGCAAAGTCCATGTCGCCGCGCAACGGCAGGTCGTTGATGGTGAACGCTTCCACGCGCGCCTGAGCCGGCGGCTGCGCCTGGAGTTGTGTGACGAACCCCGTGAGCGCCGCGTCCTCGCCCTCGGCCTCGACCAGCACCCCCGCCGGCGTATTCGTCACAAAGCCGGCCAGCCCCGCCGCGGTGGCATAGCGATAGACCGTCGGCCGGAAGCCGACGCCCTGCACGCGGCCGGCGATGTTGATCTGGATGCGGCGTTTCATGTGGCGCGCGACTGTAACTGGAAACCCCCGGCGGCTCAACCCGCCGTTTTCACGATCGTGCGCCGGGCCCGGCGTCTGCGCGGCCGGCATATCGCCCGGCGCCGTAACCGGCGGGGGCGGGCGCGCGACTTACTGGTCAGAGCATCAGATGAAAAGGAGCTCGAACATGAAAACGATTTGGACAGCACAACGGAAGCAGTGTGGTGGTTGCCTGGGGGCGGTGCTGGCGCTGCTGGCCGGGCTGGGCCTGGCCGCGATGGCGCAAGAGACGGTGGCGCAGCGTCCTGCGGCGGAGCTGGAGGCCTTGCTGGCGCCGGTGGCGCTCTATCCCGATGCGCTGATCGCCGTGATGCTGCCGGCCGCGACGGCGCCGGCCGATATCGCGCTGGCCGCACAATACAACGCCGCGGGGGGCGCGGTGGAGCAGCTTGATGCGCAGCCGTGGGACGACAGCGTCCGCACGCTCGCGCACTATCCCGAACTCACCAAGTGGATGGCCGATAATCCCGTCTGGACGCAGGCCGTGGGCGATGCGTTCCGCGTGCAGCCGGCCGACGTGATGGCCGCCATCCAGCAGTTGCGCATCCGCGCGCAGGCGCTGGGCAATCTCACCAGCACGCCGCAGCAGCGTGTGCTTACCGACCAGAACATCATCACGATTGTCCCGGTCGAGTCGGAGGTCGTCTATGTTCCGCAATATGATCCGCAGGTGGTCTATCTGCAGCCGGCGCCGTTCGGCGCTTCCTGGATCAGCTATGGCTGCTGGTGGCGGATCGGCGCGTGGCATCGCTACGACTTCGACTGGCGGCGCTGCGATGTGCGCATCCGCGAACAACATCCGCACTACCGGCATCCCGTCGAAGTGATTCGCGCCTGGCATCCCGCGCCCGCTGCGCAGCATCAGCGGCCTGTGGTGGTCACCCGGACACCGGTGGCGCCGCTGGCGCATCCGTCCGCCGTCACAGCCCCGCCGCGCGGGCAGGGCCATCAGGGCGTGGCGCCTATGGCCACGCCGGCCGTGACCCGTCCGCCGGCGCACGCAATGCCGCAGCGCCAGTCCCTCGTCCCGCATACGCTGGAACGCGCGCCCGCCGCCCCGATGGTGACCGTCCGTCGCGAAAGCACCCAGGGCCATGAACGCGATGGGGACAAGCGTGGCGCAGGTAATCGCGCCAGCGTGCAGCCGCCGTCCGTGCAGCGCAGTGTGCCGGCGGCGCATCCCGAGCCGCGCGCTGTGCCCCGGCCGGGGCCCGCACCCGTGGTGCCGGTGAGGCAGCCGGCCGTGCATCATGAAGCGGCGGTACGTCCGCAAGCGCCCGCCGCTGTCCAACACCGCGTTTCTGTGGTGCGTCCGCAAGCACCTGCCGTTGTACAGCACCACGCTCCTGCGGCGCGGCCCCCGGCGGCTGCCGTCGCCCCGCGCAACGTTCCGGTGGCACGGCCCCAGGCGCCCGCCGTCGCCCAGCCGGTTGCGCAACCGGCGCCGCGCGTGCGGCCCGACATCCGGCAGCTGCCGGCCCCGACCGCGGCCGCGCGGCCGATCATGGCCAATGTGCCGCATAGGGAGCAGCGCGTCATGCGCGCTGCGCCCGCTCCCCAGCCGGCGGCACCCGCGGCCGTGGCTCGCGCAGTGCATGCCGCCCCGCCCGCGGCGCAGGCGCAGCGCCAGGCGCCGCTGTCTGGCAACATCCAGCCCGGCAACACGCCGGGCACTGGCGACCGCGGCACAGGCGGACGCTGGGGCAACATGACCCGCGGCAACTAAAACCAGGTGTATTTGGGTTTGGCACATCAGCCCGCGCAGCGATGCGCGGGCTGATGTGTTTTAGCGTGGCGGTCAAGAATTGACACATGGAGGTCAATCTTAGGCCTTTACCGCTGGGAGGCGTGTACCTATCGTGAGCGGTGGTTGGCCATGACAGCGCCGATGGACTATTGCGGAGATGCCATGAAACTATGCGGAATCTTGATGGGCTTGGTTTACGCCTTGAGTGCGGGCGCGGTGGAGCTCTTCGTCGCACCCGGCGGCCAGGACTCGAATCCGGGCACCCAGGACAAGCCGTTGGCTTCGCTCGCGGCGGCGCAGAGCATGGTGCGCGCGTTGCCACAGCGGACCCATGAAGCGGTCACGGTGACCTTGCGTGGTGGCACCTATTACCTGCCGGAGACGCTCGTGTTCACTCCCGCCGATTCCGGCGGCGCATCCGGCGCGGACGTGACCTATCGCGCGGCCGCCGGCGAGGAGGCGGTGCTCAGCGGTGGTTTTCCTCTGCACGGGTTGCGTTGGGCACCCCTCTCCAATGGAATCTTCAGGGCGCAGCTCTCCGCTGATATGTTTCAAGGTTCCACCTTTGACCAGCTGTTTGTGAACGGTGAGCGGATGCCGATGGCGCGCTATCCGAATTTCGACGCCAACGAGCGCATCTTCAACGGCCACGCGGCGGACGCGATCAGCCCCGCGCGCGTCGCGGCGTGGCACGCTCCTGCCGGCGGGTTCATCCACGCGATGCACTCCGCGATGTGGGGCGGCATGCACTACCGCATCACCGGCAAGGACGCGCAGGGCCAGCTGCAGTACGAAGGCGGCTGGCAGAACAACCGGCCGTCCGCGCCGCACAAGGACTGCCGGTTCGTCGAAAACATCTTTGAGGAACTCGACGCTCCCGGCGAATGGTTCCACGACGCCAAGACCGGCATGCTTTACTTCTATCCGCCGGCCGGACTCGACCTCGCGCAGGCCAGGCTGGAAGGCGTCCGGCTCCGCACGCTCATCGAATTGCGCGGCGACGAAAAAAAGCCGGTGCGCCGGGTGCGGTTCTCCGGCCTGACGTTCCGCCACGCGGCGCGGACGTTCATGGACAACAAGGAGCCGATGCTGCGGACCGACTGGACGGTCTATCGTGGCGGCGCGCTTTTCTTCACTGGCACCGAAAACTGCAGCATCGAAAACTGCTTGGTGGACCAGGTGGGCGGCAACGCGATTTTCGTGAACAACTACAACCGCGGCACGGTGGTGCGCGGGTGCCACATCTCGAAGGCCGGCGGTAATGGCGTTGCATTCGTGGGTGATCCGGCGGCCGTCCGCGATGGCCTCGTCGGCTACGAAAAGCGCAACACGTTTGCGACGGTGGATAAAACGCCCGGCCCGAAGTCGAAGAACTATCCCGCCGACTGTCTTGTGGAGGATTGCCTGATCCGCGAAACCGGCCGCGTCGAGAAGCAGACGGCGGGCGTGGAGATCGACATGGCGGCGCGCATCACCGTGCGCCACTGCTCGATCTACGACCTGCCGCGCGCGGGCATCAACATCGGCGACGGCTGCTGGGGCGGGCACCTCGTCGAGGGCTGCGACATCTTCGACACGGTCAAGGAGACCGGCGACCACGGCAGCTTTAACTCGTGGGGCCGCGATCGCTTCTGGGGCCTCCAAGGCATTGACCTCGGCACGATGACCCTCGGCGAAAACAAGCACCTGCCGTTGCTGGACGTGGTGGAGGTGAACGTGTTGCGCAACAGCCGCTGGCGCTGCGATCACGGCTGGGATATTGACCTCGACGACGGTTCCACCCACTACGCCATCAGCAACAACCTGTGCCTGAACGGCGGCCTAAAGAACCGCGAGGGCTTCTACCGCGTTGTCGTCAACAACATCATGGTCAACAACTCGTTTCATCCGCACGTCTGGTACGGCAACAGCCAGGACGAGTTCTCGCACAACATCGTCAGCGGTCCCTATCGTCCGGTCCGCGTGAACCAGCCGTGGGGCCGCGCGATGGATTCCAACCTGTGGCACGTGGCGGGGCAGGGCACGCCCACGCCGGCGACGGCACTGCAAAAGCAGAGCGGACGCGACGAGCACTCGCTCGTGGCCGACGCGCTCTTCGAGGATCCGGCGCACGGCGACTATCGCGTGAAGGCCGGCTCGCCCGCGCTCGCGCTGGGCTTC
Source organism: uncultured Lentisphaerota bacterium (assembly GCA_903912445.1). GTDB lineage: Bacteria > Verrucomicrobiota > Kiritimatiellia > CAIQIC01 > CAIQIC01 > DP16D-bin41. The sequence goes on along the minus strand of CAIWHP010000238.1, from coordinate 11,558 downwards.
CAGAATTTCCCGATGGACCAGTTCGGCGTGCAGAAGCCGGAGCTGAAAAAGCTGGCGCGCACGCCGTCGTTCGTGGTCGGGAAAGAGGAAGTTTCGAAGCGCGACGCCAAGGTGCGCGACTGGCTCGGCGCGAAAATCAAAAACATCATCGGCCTTGGCGAAATCTCCGCCGCCGGTCTGCCCGGCGAAGTCGGTGTGCGGTTGGTCGCCGTGCCGGCGGACAGCATCGCCGCGCGCTCGGGCTTGAAGGAAGGCGATGTGATCCTGAAGTGCAACGGCAAACCGACCGAGGAAGCCGGCGCGCTGTTGCGCGCGAAGGCGGGGAACGGCGCGAAGCTCGGCATCTGGCGCGACCAGGCTGCGGTTACCCTCGAGATCAAGGGCGGTGCGGCCGCAGCGGCGCGCGTTCCGCTCAAGGGGGTCAAGGCCGTCGTCGCAGCGCATGACGATGCGCAGTTCGCGATCGCGCTGCGCGCTGCGCCCGCGGCGTGGAAAGTGACGGCCAACGTTAAGACAGCGAACGAGCCGCTCGCGACGCTGCTCGATGGCCAACTGGCGAAAAATTACGGACCGGTCGTGCCGAACGGGAGGACGGAAGGCATGTATAAACTTGACCTTGCCGAGGCGCAGAGCCTGGCGCAGGTCAACACCTACTCCTTCAGGATGGGCGCGCATCGCGGCCGGCAGATCTTTGAACTCTATGGCAGTGCGGCCGCCAGCGATCCCGGCTGGGACGTGGAGGATGCCAAGACGTTCACGTTCATCGCCGAGGTGGATAGCGCGGCGCAGACCGGGCGCTTCACGCTGGCGAGCGTGCAGGGGCCGCTCGGTACCTATCGCTGGCTCGTATGGGTGGTGCATCCGGCCAACGAGCAGCCCATCGAAAATACGGCCTTCCAGGAATTCAGCGTCGTTGTGGCCCCGGGGAAATGATCCGACGTGACGCGTGCCGGCTAGGCATGCGGTTGGTCCGCGGAATTATTTCTCGTCGGTCCGGAAGGGCAGGGCGGGGAGGCCGTCCTTGTTGAACAGGTTGGCCCAAGTTATGTCGTTTGACCAGGCGTAGGCGATGATCTGCGGCCCGCGGATTTTGGCGCAGGAAAGGACGACGGTGTCGCCTTCGATGACGGCATCGGCCCAAGCAAACTTTCTATCGGCCCCGGCGACGGCGAACCCCTGCAGTTTATCGCCGCCGCGGAACACGAGGCCCTTGCCGACATGCGTGAAGCTGATGACGACCTTGCCATCCACGATCTTGTACGCCTGATAGACCGGGCCATAGATCTCGACCGGCTTGCCATAGACCGCGCCGAGTGCAACGCGGGCGGCGCGCGCGCCGTAGCCGGACTTGTTCGTCGGATGGACGCCGCTGCCGAGATCGCTGGCGGTGACCATAAAGGCGTTCGGGTGCTTCATCATGTGGATATAGTCGGTGCGGAAACTGACCAGGGAAGGCACGGCGGCAGGCAGCGGTGAGAAGGCGTCGGCGTTGCGCGTCACGGGGTCCTTGGCGTCCCAGCCGCAGCCGCGGCCGCTGGGCTTCTCGACATAGAGGAACGGGAATTCGCCCTGACCCCAGTCCTTGCGCCAGCCGGCGAAGAGCGCACCCATCACCGTGAACTGGTCCACACCTTGGATCGCCGTGCCGGCCTCGCCTTGGTCCCAGAGCACGCCGCGGATGGCGTAGGGGATGAAGGCGCGGATGTGCTTCTCGTAGAGGCAGCCGACCGTGCCGCTGCGGCACTCGCCGGTCTTGACCGGCTGGAGGGGCGCGCGGCCGAATGGCTTTGTGCCCTTTTGCTTGGCCGCGGCCTCGGTCTGCTTCCATTTCGCGAGGATCTGTGCGTGCTTCTTCATGGCGGCGTCGAGGTCGAACGGCGGCGCGTGCGCAATCGCGTCCTTGATTGTCGGATCGCTGGCGAACGCCGCGGCGCCGATCCAGTTGCCGGAAGGCGTGCCGCCGACCGAACCCGCGAGCAGGCCGACCGGTACGCCGAGTTCCTTGTGCAGGCGGACGCCGAAGCTGAACTGCAGCGCCGAGAAGCGCCGGATGTTTTCCTTGGTGCCTTCCTGCCAGCCGCTCGCGCCGGAGCCGATGATGCGCAGGGCGGGGTAGGGCGCGGCGGCGAGATTATTCGACAGGCCCGCGTCGCGGCCTTCATAGGAGCCCGACTGGCCGGCCATGTTCGACTGGCCGGAGCCGAGCCAGACTTCGCCGACGAGGACATCGGAAAGGGTTAATGGTTGATGGCTGATGGAGGATGTGATGGCCATCGTACGCGGTTCGGCGGAAGTGGCGAGCGGGTCGAGCTTGACCATCCATTTGCCCTGCGCATCGGCCGCGGCGGTCTTGGTCTGGCCGGCGAAGGCGACGGTCACCTCCTCGCCCGGCGCGGCGGTGCCCCAGATCGGCACGGGCATGTCGCGCTGCAAGACCATGTGGCTGCTGATCACCGGCGGCAGCTTCACGTCCGCCTGCGCCGCGACGGCGCAACCAACGGCCACCACCAGTGCTAGCATCATTTTACGTGTCATGTTTTGCTCCCAGTTCCAGACATTGGAAACCGTATCTGCTGTTTTTCCAAGGCTTGGAAAAACGCCGGTCGATTCTTCCAAGGTTTGGAAAAAAGGCCAGCAGCATTTTCCACGGTGCATCACTCCGGCAATGTGCCGAAGTAGAAACGTAGCGTGTCGCAGTAGCCACCCTCGGACACGGCGGGCTGCCCATGCGGGCCCGTGTCACGCGCGGTGTGGAACTTGCTGCCGATCGCGGGAATCGCCCTCAAGAAGGCGAGGCCGGCGTCCGGGCAGGTTACGAGCGATTTCGCGGGCAGCTTGCCCGGCGGCAGCTCAGGCTTCAGCACCTGCACGTAGGTGCCCCAGAACGATTCGACGGTGATCGGCCCGGCGGTTGTGCCGAGTTGCAGCCAGCGGACGCCATCATAAAAACCTTTGAATTCCGGATATTGCCAGCCCGCCCAGCCGGTGATGGTGTTGTTGAAAGTGTTGGTCCAGACGCCGAGCGTTCCGCCGGCGGTGCGATTCTGCCAGACGCGGTAGGGGCCGTAGCCGAACCAGCGCATATCCTTGACGCTCGCTTCCGGCAAATCGAAGCCGACGCCATGACACGGATTGGTGCCGCGGAGATCATAGCGATAGGATAAGTCTACCCAACCATCCATTCCGATGGTCCAGGTGACGGACTGGAGATTGCCGGTGTAGCTGGCGGTGATGACGACCTGGTTGGTGGTCAGGTGATGCTTGATACTGGCCAGCGTGGCCGTGCCGCCCAGCATGCGCGGGCCGTTGGCCAGCGAGAAAGTTTGTCCGCGGCGAACCGCCGACACCAGTTGACCGCTTTGCTTGCTGAAACGGAGTTTCAGATCGCCGTTCTGAACGTCAATCGCGTCGCTGGTTTCGGCGGCGGTTACCTTCGCCATGCTGCCGCCCTTGAGGGTGCCAAGGTCAGCCGTCGGCCAGACCCACGTCCAGAGTTCGCGGCCGGTGGGGTCATCCACGCGCAGCGCGAGCGCATGGGCCTTCCTCCACCCGGTGGGCAGCGCAAGCTGCAGCTTGCCGCGACCGCCAGGCGGAATATGCGGCGCGGTGGCGACGCCTTCGGCAAGAACCTTGTAGCCCGCACCAGCTTCCTGCGGTTTCGGAAAATCGCGCAGTTGCCAGGTGAACCGGCATTGGTTTGCGTCGGTGAAGCTGTAGCGATTGGCGAGCAAAAATGCGCCCTCCACGTTAAGGTCTCTCTCGAGAATCTCTATGGGCGACCAGAGCTGCTTGATGGTGTAGAAGCTCGCCTCCTTTTCGCGGTAGGGGCCGACGATGCCGTCAGGGGCCCAGTTGCCTCTGACGTCCATGACGTTGTTGGAGTCGCAGCGCACGACGCCTTCGTCGGCCAGCACCCAGAGGAAGCCGCCGCAGGCGTTCTTGTGCTGGAGCATCAGTTCCCAGTAATCGGCCAAGCCCGCGCCGTGGCCGCCATCGTAGAGGCCGTGGAGAAATTCGGTGGGCATGACGAGATCGCCCGAATCGAGCAGCTTCACGAGGTCGTTGTACTTGGGATAGTGCTTGGTGTTGATGCCGCCGTGCTTCTCCCACGGATGCAGGACGGCGCGCTGCTGGGGATCGTATTGGGCGAAGTCGCCATCCACCTCGGTATTCCATCCGCCTTCGTTGCCGTTGTCCCAGAACAGGATCGAGGGATGGTTCACATCGCGCGCGATCAGCTCCGGGATCAGCTTGCGCGCGGTCGCGGTGTCGTAGCTCTTCTGCCAGCCGGTCAGTTCGTCGAGCACGTAGAGGCCGAGCTCGTCGCAGAGGTCGAGGAACTGCTCGTCCGGCGGGTAGTGGCTCATGCGGACGGCGTTCATGTTCATGTCCTTCATGAGCGCGATGTCCTGCCGGTGGACGGCTTCGGAGAGCGTGCGGCCGGTGGTCGGCCACGAGGAATGGCGGCAGACGCCCTTGAGCATTACGCGCTGGCCATTGACGTAGATGCCGTCGCGCTCGCGCACCTCGATGGTGCGGAAGCCGAAGCGCTGCTTGATTTCGTGCAGCACGGTTGCGCCCTGCTTGAGCCGGATGACGGCCGTGTAGAGGCGCGGCGTCTCAGCGGTCCACGTCAGCGGCTTGGCGACGTTGGTGGTCGCGCGTTTCGCGCCCGCCGTCACAGAGACCGGCGCGCCAACCGGCTGGCCCTGCGGATCGAGCAGTTCCACTTCGATAGACTCGGCCTGGGCAGGCTGGCCGAGGAAGAAATCCAGCGCGAACGCGCCATCGGCGCGCGCATCGATGGCGACGCGCTCGATGAACTGCGCCGGCTGGGCCTCCAGCCAGACGGGCCGGAAGATACCGCCGAAGACCCAGAAGTCGGCATAGCGCTCGGCGCGGTTGACCGACTCATCGGTCGACTTGTCGCTGACGGCGACCTCGAGCAGGTTCTCCTGCCCGGGCTTGAGCGCTGCCGTCACGTCGCGTTTGAAGCGGTAGAACGCGCCCTGATGAACCGGCCCGGTGCTGACGCCGTTGAGCTTCGCGTCGCAGTCGGTCATGACGCCATCGAAGACGAGGAAGATGCGGCGGCCGGCCCAGTCCGCGGGCGGCGTGAAGCGGTGGCTGTAGTTTGCATGCAGCGCCGCGAACGGCTTGTCCTCGTGGCCATAGCGGAATGTGCCGAAGCCCTGGCATTCCCAGCACGACGGCACGGCGATGCTGGTCCAGACACCGTTGCTGCGCCCGCCGTCGATCCGGAAATCCCACGGCACGGTGTGGTCCTTGTCGGTGCCGGAAAGATAGAGCCGCCGGGTCTCTGCAACACTTGCTGCAGGGCAGGGGGAAAGCTGCAAGCCGACCAGCAAGAGTGATGCGATGAACGCCAGGTTGTTTTTCATTTTTCCTTAGCAGTATTTTTCGGCCTGCGCGTTCGTACTATCCACCGTGTCCGCACAGCCGTGCCGCATAGTAGCAACAATCGGCAGATGCGTTCCAGATGGATTCTGGTGATTATGGGCTGGCGCCAGCTCCGTGGTGGGAAACAGCTCCGGTGCGGCGGCGGTCGCGCGGGCTATAGAAGCGACGGTAGACCCAGAAAGCAGTGCCGAGCAGCACCATCAGGTTCATCGAAGCCGGCTCCGGGATCACGGTCAGGACAATGTCGTTGCCCGAACTGCCCCCGTCGGCGTTGAAGTCATAGCTGATGGTGAAGAGGTTGGTTGCGGTCCCGCCGCCGACTGCCGCGAAGGTGACGCCGTTGCTCAAGATCAGGTTGTCGTTCGGGCCGAGCAAGTCGGCGAGCCGGAGGAAGGTGTTGGTGCCATCGAAGCCGCTCGCGCCGGAGAAGGCGTTTTCATAGAGGACGATCGTGGTGCCGCTGCCGAGGGCATACGCGCGCAGATCAAGCTGGAGCCGCGGGTAGCCAGCACCGAAGAGCGTCAGGCTGTTGCTGATGACGCTCATGTCGTGCGCGGCCGTGCTGCCGATCCAGAACCGGTTGGTCGAGTTATCGGCGAGGGAGAGGTTCTGGATGAAGTTGGTGTGCCCGCCATCGCCCGGCGAGAAGAGGCCGCCACTGAGGTTGGTGACATTGCCATAGACGCCGCCGCCGGTGGCGAGCGCCCCGTTGTTGATGATCAGCCCGCCGGCCACCGTGCCGCTGTTGGTCAGGTTCTGGCCGGCGAGCAAACCGAGACCGCCGGCGGTCAGCGCGCTTGTGTCCAGCTTGGCCCCGCTGGCCACGCTGATGTGGTTGCTGCCCAAGGTGCCGCCGCCGGTCAGCGCCAGGGTGCCCCCGTTGATCGTGGTGCCGCCGGTGAACGCATTCACGCCCGACAGGATCAGCGTGCCCGGGCCGTTTTTGGCGAGGGCCGTCTTGATGGTGTTGGTGACGCCGTCGTGGATCTGGCCGTCGAACGTGGTGCTGGAGCCCAAGGCGCCGACGGCAAAGGTGGTGATGCCGGGCTGGGTCCCTCCAGCCCGCAACACGGTGCCGGCGGCGCCGGTCAGCGAGCCGAGCTGGACGGTCTTGCCGCTACCGCCGTTGTCGGTGTTGAAGAGCAAGGTGCCGCTGGCCAGGACCCAGTTGGCGTTGGAGCTGCCGGCGGTTTCCTGGTTGAGCCACGTGTTGCCGTTGCTGTTGACGAGGGTGCCGCTGAAGGCGCTGTTGTTGCCCCAGAGCTGCAGCACATTGCCGCCGGTCTTGACCACCAAGCCCGCGCCGGAGAGGTTGGCGCCGTTGGTCAGGATCATGTCGCTGACGGTGTCGAAGCTGTTGCTGGTGCCCGTGGCGATCTGGAGGCTGTTGCTCAGCGCCCAGCCGCTGCCGCCGGTGGTCCGCAGCGTGCCGTTGCTCAGGGTGACGGCGCCGGTGCCCGGGGCGTAGTTGGTGGCGAGCGCCAGCACACCGCCGCTGATGCGCGTGCCACCGCCGTAGGTGTTCATGTTCGCGAACGTGAAGGTGCTCGAACCTATCTTGTTCAGACCGAAGTTGTTTCCGCCATCGCCGATCACGCCGTTGAAGGTGACGTTGTCCGTGCCGCTCGAGGTCAGGGTCTGGGTCCCGTTGGCGAGGGTGACATTGCCCAGGAAGGTCAGGTTCTTGGCGTTGTTGCCGCCGAGCGAACTGTTGGCAGCCACAACCACGTTGTTGGTGATGAAGGTGGTGGGCGCTGCGGTGGAAGAGGCGCGCAGCAATCCGCCGGTCAGCGTGAGGGTGCCGGTGCCGAGCGCGCTGTTGCCCGAGATGACGAGATTGCCGCCCGCCGGAATAAGCGTGCCGCCGGAATAAGTGTTGATGGCGCTGAAAACCAATTGCCCGCTGGTGGCGATGACGTATCCGGCCTGGCCCGGCAGATCGCTGATGACACCCAAAATCCGCAGGGTGCCCGGCGTGCTCACGAAGGCGCCATTGGTGCCGACGGCCAGGCCGCGATTGGAATTGATGGAGATATCGGCGTTCGGCCCCAGCAGGGTTCCGCCGTTGATCATGAGATTGGTGGGCATCGCCGTGCCGGGGATGGCGCCCAGGTTGGCATCGGTCGAGAACTGCAGCGAGCCGGACTGGATGGTCGTGTAGTCGTGGCTGTTGGCTCCCTGCAGATTGACCACGCTGACGCCGTTGCCGCCCACCGGGCCGATGACCACATTGCTGCCGCTGCCGATGACCGGCACGTAGACCAGCGTGCCGCTGCCGCCACCCAGGCGCACCGTGGTATCGCCCCAGACCGCGCCACCGGTGTTGGTCACCGTGCCGGCCCCGCCGAGGAAGGTGCCGGCGACGGCGCCGCCGAAGACCAGGCTGTTCGCGCTGTTGGAGCCCATCGCGATCACCGGCAGAGATCCGCTAACCGCACCGGCCGCCCAATCCACGAAAGCCTGATCGATGGGATACGCGGCGCCGAGCGCGGCCAGATTGCTGGGCATGGTGATGGACGAGGCAATATTGGTGGTTGCGAACAACAACGTGCCGGCATTGATGGTGGTCGGTCCGCTGTAGGTGAGGTTGCTGCTCGTCAGCGTCAACGCACCCGTGCCGCCCTTGGTCAGCGCCAGGATGCCACCGATGGCGCCGCCGAAGCCGGAGTTTGCATTTTGATTGATGGTCAGGGTGGACAGCGTCCCTGCGGTGTTGGTGATCAGCATGGGCTGGATGTTGGTCAAGACGCTGGTCAGCTGGCCGATGGTCTGGTTAAAGCTCCTCAGGTCGAAGGTGGAGGGATCAGTTGTGCCGGTGATGTTGGCCGCGTTCAGGTTCAAGGTGGTATTGGTCGGCAACGTGTTGTGGGCGCCCAGGATCAGCCAGCCGCGGACGATGCCGGTGCCTCCCGTGTAGGTGTTGGTGCCGGACAGGATGACCTTGCCATTGCCGCTGGCGCCATTGATGTAGATCGTTGACCCCGCCGCGCCGTTGGCGATCGGACCGCTGACGGTCAGCACGCCCGACGATTGGGCCCCGATACGTGGACCGAATGTGCCGCCGTTGTCCGAAAGGAACACCGGTCCGGCCCAGGTTGAGGTCGAAGAGGCGGCCGCCTGCAGCGCGCCGTTGTTGTCGCCGTTGCCCGAGAGCAGGATGGTCTCGCCGGTCACCGTCACGCCATTGAGCAGCCCGACATAGCCGACGTTAGTTGCTATGGTCACCCCGCTGGTGTTGCCGAGCGCATTGTTGTTCCCGACCAGCAGCTTGGCAATGTTGAGCGAAGCGCCGCGCACCAGAGTGACCCCGCTGTAGCTGTTGCTGCCGGAGAGCGTCACGGTGGTATTGGGCAGCACCGTCACCCCGCCGCCGAACGTGTTATTGGTGGTCAGGGCCACCGTGCCGCCGCCCGTGAAGGTGAGGCCAAAGTTGTTGCCGCCATCGCCGATGACGCCGGTGTAGTTCGCCGTGCCCGCCACGACGGAATTCGTCTGGTTGGCATACAGCGTGATGGGGGCGCTGTAATTCGCCGTGCCGGCGCCGGCCTTGACCACGTCGAAGGCGTTCAAGCCGGAGCCGCTGATGGCCCCGCCGAGGTTCAAGGTGCCGGTGGTGACCGTGTTCGTCTGCCCGGGGCGGAGCGCGGTGATGGGCCCCGTCAGGGCCAGCGCGCCGCTGCCGGCCTTGGTGATGTCGAACGCGTTGAGGCTGGCGCTGTTGACGAAGCCGGTGATCGTGCCCCCCACCGTGAGGGTGCTCGCGCTGACGGTCACGGTCCGGTTGCTGCTCAGGGTCACGAGGCCCGCGCCGAGCCCGAGTTCCTTGCTGCCCGTGAAAGTGAAGTCGCTGTTCCAGTTCAGCGCGTTGCTGTTGGCGTTGGTGCTCCCGACGGTGCTGTTCAAGGTCCCGGCATTGATCGTGAGCGGCCCCGCCCCGAGTGCGTTCGCCTGGTTGATGTTCAGCGTGCCGGCGTTGAGGGTTACGCCACCGCTGAGGGTGTTGGAGCCACCCAGCGCAAGGGTGCCGGCGTTGTTGGTCACCGCTGCCATGGTGTTGTTGCCCTGGAGCGCGAGCAACCCGGTGCCGATCTTCGTCACCGTGCCCAGGCCGCTCAAGGCGGCGGCGTTGGTCACATTGAAGGCCTGGGTGTCCAAGGTGACATTGCCGGTCAGGTTGTAGGTCGAGCTGGTGCTGACCAGCCAGGCCGCCGTGTTGGCATTCGCCTGCAGCGTCCCGCCTGCGAGATTGACGACCAGTTGCTCGGCGCCGTTCAACGTCACTTGTTTCAGTGCCAGCAGCCCGCCGTTCAGGTTGATCGTGCCGGTGGCCGCATTGGCCCCTTGCACGGTAGCGACCGTGGCTGTGCCGCTGTTGACCGTCAAGGTCGCGCCGATGCCGGCATTGCCGAACAGCATGGTTTGATTGGTGCTGATGTAGATGCCGCCGTCGACCACCAGCGTGCCATTGCCGGCCGCCCCGTTGCCCAGCAGGTCGCCGCCTGCGCCGCGTGACTCCAGGATGCCTCCGGTGATAAACAGTGTTCCGGCGGCTCCATCACCGATGCGCAGCGGACGTCCGCTGGCTTCGTTGTTGGTATTGATGAGCAGGGTGCTGCCATTGGCCGCTGTGTAATACAGGGCATTGTTGGCCTTGTTGGTCACAAAGGTGGAGCCGTTATTTGTGCCGCCGGTCGGGGGCACGCCGGTGCCGCTCCAATTGCCGGCGTCATTCCAATTGGTGCTGGAAAAGCCGCTCCAATTATAAATCGTCGCCTGCGCCGGTTCGCGGCAAAGCCCCAGCATGGCCAGTAGCAATATGCTGCTTTTTGAAAGCGCCAAGAAACTTCGTGCTATGCCGCCCGAATTCTTATTCATGCTGCGCCCCATTCATGACCCATGCTGCGCGCTTGTGCTTGCTAACCGAATGCGGCTAATAAACTGGATAAGCAGATCATTGTCAACCTGTAACCCGTGAAAGCGGCGCATGAGTGCCTTGCATCCGGGGTGGGTGCGGAGGCTGGGTCGGCGGGCCTTTTCCACGGGTGCTGCTTATTCCGGCTGCCATGCCAGTTGATCGCCGGGCGTGGCCGCATCCGCCGGCAGCCAGCCGGTGGCCAGCTCGACTACGCTGTGGGCGCCAGCGCCGCCGGACGCCATGCGCCATGGCCGGACGTTGCGCACGACGTTGACGACGCGCAGGCTGGCATCGAGGAAGATCAGGTCGAGCGCGAAGCGCATACCGAACATGTGGATGGAATGGCAGGGCACGATCCACAATGCCGCTCCTTCCGGCAGCCCTGTGCGTCCCAGCAGCCCGATGCCGCGGCGCCAGAACGAATCCGCCCGTTCGACAGCGGCGGCGACTTTATGTCCTCCGTGCGTGACATTAATGAGGCTGCCCATGCGCTATTTGTGCCAAGAAAACTGCGCACAAACAACATTTTTCAAAAAAGCTCTTGAGTGTTCGCGCGCTTCTGATATTTTCGGCCCGGGAGCATAGCTCAGCTGGCTAGAGCAAGTGACTCTTAATCACTGGGTCGGGGGTTCGAATCCCCCTGCTCCCACTATCCTGTCTCCGTTTGTATGGTTTGCTGTTTCTCCTTTGTTTGCAGGTTCTTTCTCTCCTCCGCTTGCGATCCGTTGACTCCCGATGGGGACAAAATGACGCTTTCTGCGGGTACCTACTCATTGTGCGTGTCCATCTCGCTGTGCGTGATGCGTACTGGTTGGGCTGCTCCGGCTTTTCGCGCCGGAGCGCCCTGCTCGCCGCTCGCTGGGCTGCGGCGGCAGCCTTGCCGGGTTTTTCATGGCCGTGATTTCTTTTTCAGGCCGGCTGAGCTAACATCCGCGACAGCATAGCGTGAGGGCATGAAGGGCACACCAAAAGTTTTCGGTTTCGGGCTGGCCGTGGCGTTCCTGCTGGGGGCGGGGCAGGCCCGGGCCGATGGCATCGAGGCCACGGGTGACGTGCTGCAATATGCCCTGCCGGCGACGGCCATGGGTCTGACGTTGATCGACAAGGACTGGGATGGAGCCTTGCGGTTCACCGGCGCCTTCGCAGTGCAGGGCCTCACCGTCCTCGCCTTGAAGAGCATCGTCTACGAGACACGGCCGAACGGCCAGGGCCATCAATCGTT
>CAIWHP010000237.1 GCA_903912445.1 uncultured Lentisphaerota bacterium | reverse complement strand
GCCAGCGCCTCGAGTTGCACGGCCACGGCAGCGCTGACGAGCTCTTCCGGCGTCATCGAGCCGTCGGAGAAGATCGAATGTGTATGCAGGTCAATCACAGGACAAAGAGAACATGAAACGCCGGAAATGACACGCCACTTTTCGACATCGGCCCAAAAAAAAGCCGCGCCAGCAGGCTGGCGCGGCGCAAAACGATGGCTCCATCACAAGCTCACTGGCGGAAAATCGGAGGAAGCGACTTGACGCCCACATGCGTCTTGGTCTGCCGGCTGTTTTCAACGTGCGAACTGAATATCACCACGCCCCAGGAAACGACCACAAACCCGATCACCAGCAACAACAAAACCATGGGATTTGCATCCCGGTGCTTCAATTCGCCCCGCCCCTGCTTGCCCGCCACCGTCGAGTTCTGTGTCTGCATGGGAGTCATCCTTTCCATCGTCGTTTCAAAATTCATCTTTTTCCCTTTCGCTCGCGATTTACACTAAGCAAAATTTATGCCAGCCGGCGGCAACAGCGCGAAACAGCGCTGTTTTCAAGCGTTTCTTAGGATGAGAAAAATAGTTGCCCAAGGTCCCCCCCTCAGATGTTTCTCATATTTTATACGGTCTCATATTAATTTACTGTCAGTTTTGAGAACGCGGCAACGCCTTCGCAGTACGTAGCTCCGGATGAACGAACAGCCCGCCCCCGGGCAGATCCCGCCACAGGAACGCAGAGCCGCTTTGAGCCCGCGCCCGCGCCGCTCAGAGCGGCCCTACTGCTTTTGCGGTCGCCGGTTTTGCTTGTATCCGCAACGCATTCCTCTATCTTTTCCGGGCAACTTGGGGAGCTTTATGAAGGAACTGGGCATTGGCTTGTTGGGATTCGGCACGGTCGGCGCGGGCGTGGTCGAGGGCCTGCAGCGCAACGGCGCGCTGCTGGCACAGCGCCTCGGCGTCCAGCTCGTGCTGCGCAAGATTGCCGACCTTGACCTGGAGAGCGACCGCGGCGTGGCCGTGGACCGCGCGCTGCTGACGCGCGATGCCGAGGCCGTCATCCGCGACCCCGCCGTGGACGTGGTCATCGAACTCATCGGCGGCACCGGGGTGGCGAAGAAGCTCGTCCTGGCAGCGCTGCAGCTCGGGAAACCGGTCGTCACCGCCAACAAGAAGCTGCTGGCCGAGTACGGGGCCGAGCTGTTTGCCGCCGCTGCGGCGGCGGGCACGACCCTGCACTTCGAGGCCAGCGTCGGCGGCGGCATCCCCGTCATCAAAGCCCTGCGCGAAGGCCTGGTCGCCAACCACATCAAGAGCATCTACGGCATTCTCAACGGCACGTGCAACTACATCCTGACCCGCATGGAGCGCGAGAAGCTGCCGTTCGATGCCGTGCTCAAGGCGGCCCAGGCCGCCGGTTATGCCGAGGCCGAGCCGAGCCTCGACATCGACGGGCACGACACCGCCCACAAGGCGCTCGTCCTTGCCAATCTCGCCTATGGCTGCGCCGTACCGCTGGCGGCCACCCAGGTCGAAGGCATCCGCGGGCTCGCCGCCGAGGACATCACCGACGCCCTCGAGATGGGCTACCGCATCAAGCTGCTGGGCATCGTCAAGCGCAGCGCCGCAGGCCTTGCCGTCCGCGTCCACCCCACCCTCGTGCCGCTGAACCACATGCTCGCGGCGGTGGATGGCGTCTTCAATGCGGTCCTCATTGATGGCGACATCGTCGGCCAGACCCTGTACTTCGGGCGCGGCGCCGGACGCCAGGCCACCGCCAGCGCGGTCATCAGCGACCTCGCCGATGTCGCGCGTGATCGCGCCGCCGGGCCGCAGCAGCGCCTCCCGCTGCCCGGCACGGGCGGCGCCCCGGTGCAGGTCCAGACCACGGGCGCCGAATTGGTGCGCTGCTATCTGCGCCTGGCGCTGCTCGACAAGCCCGGCATGCTCGCGCGCGTCGCCCAGCTGCTCGGCGAGCACCAGATCAGCATCGCCTCGGTGATGCAGAAGGAATCGTCCGTCGGCCACCATGTCCCCGTCGTGATCGTGACGCACCAGGCGCCCGAGAGCGCCTTCCAGGCCGCGTTCGCGAAAATCGACCAGCTGGACATCATCGGCGCGCCGACCGTCCGGCTGCGCATCGAAGACTTCGCCTGACGCCGCCCGCCGCGCAGCAAAGGCTGGCGGGCGCAGCCCCGACCCGCTATAGTTCGCGCCGCTTTCCAAGGCTGGGGAACAGGCGCGGCCTGTATTTCCAACCCTTGGAACAATGAGCGGTTAGCTTTTCCAAGCCTTGGAAAAAACGCCTGGTGGCCTTTCCAAGCCTTGGAAACTGGAGAGTGGAGCAGGCCATGAAAGTAGCAAAATTCGGCGGGACCTCGGTCGCGGATGCCGGGCAGATCCTGAAAATTTACGAGATCGTCAAGGCCGACCCCGACCGGCGCATCATCGTCGTCTCGGCCCCGGGCAAGCGCCACAAGGCCGACACGAAGGTGACGGACCTGCTCATCGCCTGCGCCGAGGCCATGCTCAAGCACGGTGCGGCCGACGCCGAACTCGCCGCCATCGTCGTGCGCTTTGCCGAGATCCAGCAAGAGCTCGGCGTGCCGGAGAGCGTCACGCGCGAGATCGAGGCCGATCTGCGCCAGCGGCTCGCCCTCGACCGCAAGCACCACGGCAAATTCATGGACTGCATGAAGGCCGCGGGCGAGGACAACGCCGCCAAACTCGTCGCCGCAGCTTTCAAGCAAAAGGGCATGGACGCGCACTACGTCAGCCCGCGCGAGGCCGGCATGCTCTTGAGCGCCGAGTTCGGCAACGCGCAGGTGCTGGAGAAAGCCTACGCCCGGCTCGCCGCGCTCCGCGACCGCCCGGGCGTGACGATCTTCCCCGGCTTCTTCGGCTACACCGAGGCCGGCGAGGTGGCCACCTTCCCGCGCGGCGGCTCCGACATCACCGGCGCGATCCTCGCGGCGGCGGTCAAGGCCGACGTCTATGAAAACTTCACCGACGTAGACTCGGTCTACGCCTGCGACCCGCGCATCGTGCCGGAGGCCCCGGCGATCGCGCTGCTGACCTACCGCGAGATGCGCGAGCTGGCCTACGCCGGCTTCGGCGTGTTCCACGACGAGGCGATCGTGCCTGCCGTGCATGCGAATGTGCCGATCTGCATCAAGAACACCAACCGGCCCGCGGCGCCGGGCACGCAGATTGTTCCCGAGCGGACCTATGCGGCCGGCGGCGTCGTCGGCGTCGCGAGCGCCGACGGCTTCAGCACCATCTACATCAGCAAGTACCTGATGAACCGCGAGGTCGGCTTTGGCCGGAAGCTGCTCCAGATCCTCGAGAACGAGAACATCTCCTACGAGCACGCGCCGTCGGGCATCGACAACACGAGCGTGATCGTGCGGAGCAAGGAGCTGACGGCGACGAAGGAAGCGCATGTCATCGCGCGCATCACGGCGGAGCTGGCCCCGGACGACATCGAGATCGAGCACGGCCTCGCGCTGCTGATGGTCGTCGGCGAGGGCATGCGCTACACCGTCGGCCTGGCCGCGAAGGCGACCCACGCGCTGGCGGACGCCGGCGTGAACATCGAGATGCTCAACCAGGGCGCCTCGGAGATCAGCATCATGTTTGGCGTGAAGGAAGCCGACCGCAAGAAGGCG
>CAIWHP010000236.1 GCA_903912445.1 uncultured Lentisphaerota bacterium | reverse complement strand
CCGCCCGACCCCGCCCGGCAGTGGCGCGACGCGCAGCACCTCGTCCAGCGCAGCGCCGGCTACTTCGCCATCCCTTGTGCCTGCGGCGTGAACCTCAAGGTGCCGCAGAACTTCGGCCAGCCCTCGGTCGCCTGTCCCAAATGCGGCCAGCAACACCTGCTGCCCCCGGATATTGCACCCGCCTGAAAGGGAAAATGAATCTGCTCATCCGCAACGGACGCCTGCTCGATCCCGTCACGGGCGTTGAGACTGCCGGCGACCTGCTCATCATCGACGGTCGCATCGCACCATCCACCAGGGCCCATCCACCATCTCTTCCCGTCATCGATGCCTCCGGCCTCGTGGTCGCGCCGGGCCTGATCGACCTGCACGTCCATCTGCGCGAGCCGGGGGGCGAGGCGGCCGAAACCATCGAGACCGGCTCCCGCGCGGCGGCGCGCGGCGGCTTCACCACCGTGGTCGCCATGCCGAACACCACGCCGGCGCACGCGACGCCGGAAATCATCCAGCTCGTGCTGCAGCGCGGGCTGGCCGTCGGGCTGACGCGCGTGCTGCCCTCGGGCTGCGTCACGAAGGATCGCAAAGGCAGCGAGCTGGCCGACCTCGCCGCGCTGGCCGCCGCAGGCGCGGCGGCCTTTACCGATGATGGCGGTGTGATCCCGCACGCCGCGCTGCTGGAAAAAGCGCTGCGCGAAGCCCGGCGCCTCGGCCTCGTCCTGATGGAGCATGCCGAGGACCACGCGCTGGAAAAGGCCGGCGTGATGCATGCGGGCGAACACGCCCGGCGCTGCAACCTGCCCGGCGTGCCGTCGGAAGCCGAGGCGAAGATTGTGGCGCGCGACATCGCCTGTGCCGAGGCGGCCGGCGCGGCGGTCCACATCCAGCACGTCTCCGCCGCCGAGAGCGTCGCCCTCATCCGCGCCGCCCGCGCGCGCGGCGTGCACGTCACCGGCGAGGTCACCCCGCACCACCTCGCGCTGACCGATGCCGAGGTGCAGGCCGACAATCCCGGCGCCTACAAGATGAACCCGCCGCTGCGCGCCGCCGCCGACCGCGCCGCGCTGATCGCGGGCCTGTGCGACGGCACGCTGACGAGCCTCGCCACCGACCACGCACCGCATACCGCCGAAGCCAAGGCGCGCGGTTTCCTGCATGCGCCCTCGGGCATCGTCGGGCTCGAAACCGCCGTCGGCGTCACCTACACCGAACTGGTGCGGAAAGGCCGGCTGGACCTGCTTGCGTGGCTGCGCCTCTGGACTACCGGTCCGGCCGCCGTGCTCGGCCTGCCGCCGCCGGGCCTCGCCGTGGGCGCCGTCGCCGACCTTGTGCTGCTCGACCTGGAGGCCGGGTGGACCGTGAATCCGGCGGAGTTTGCGACGAAGAGCCGCAACACCCCGTTCGGCGGCTGGCAACTGACCGGCCGCGCCGCCGCGACCGTGCTCGGCGGGAACATCACCTGGCTGGCCGAGGCCCGGCGCCTGCAAGCGTGAGACCGGCGGCCGGCAGAGTGGTACGGAGCCCGTCCAAGGCTTGAAATCCGGCGTCGCATACGGCGCTGCTCCCAGCTGCATCGGCGCCAAAGACCTGTTCTTATTGGCATAATTTCACACCTGTACAGGTGTGAAATTATGGCGGGCCACCGGTGGAACGGGTACAGCCCTGCCGACCTCACGGCTTGACGCGATGGGCCCACCAGAGAACCGGCCAGGCCAGGCGCCCGCTCCGCGACCGGTGGGCGAGGGCTGCGGCGCAAGCCTGTGTTTCGCCAGCGGCACGGCGGAAATACTTTGCCTTGCGGGGATGCGGACTGCTATGGGGGACCGATGCGGATCATCTTCCTGCAGTTGCCGCGGCTCGACAACGCCGCGCGGGGGCGCACCGAAAACGTGCCGCTCGCGGGCGTCTATCTCCAGCACGCGCTGCAACGTGCCGGTTTGTCCGCGCAGGCGCAGTTCGTCACCGGGGAAGGGAGCGACGCCGCGCTGCTCGACTTTCTCGCTGCGCAGCGGCCCGACGCGATAGCGGCCACGCTCTATCTGTGGAACGTCGAGCGCACGCTGCAGGTGTTGCGGCGGGCGCGCGCGCTGCTGCCCGGGGTGAAAATCTTCGGTGGCGGCCCCGAGGTGGCGCAGGAGCATCCGTTCCTGTTTCGCTCGCGCGTATTCGACGCGCTCGTCGAGGGCGAAGGCGAGGCGGTGTTCCCGGAACTGCTGCGCGGACGGATGAATTTCAGGAATGTCGCGCGTCGCCTTGGCAACCGCTATGCCTGGGGCGCACAGCCGGCGCCTGCGTCGAAGCTGGCCGAGATGCTGCCGCCGGCGGACGACGCGCGCCTGCAGCCCGACGCGCACGGGATGGCCTACCTGGAAACCGGCCGCGGCTGTCCGCTGCACTGCGCCTACTGCCGCTATCCCTCGCTGCGCACGCGCATGAGTTTTCTCTCCGCGACAGAAGCGCTGGCGCGTGTGCGCGTGCTGCGGCAGCGCGGAGCCAAAGAGATCCGCTTCATTGATCCCACGCTCAACGCCAACCCGCAGTTTGAAGCCCTGCTGCGCGGGTTGGTCCGGTTGAACCGTAGCGGCCAGCTGAAATTCTTCGGCGAATTGCAGGCGGAACGTTTGAGCGCGGACCAGATGGCGCTGCTGCCGCGCGCGGGCTTTACCGAGATCGAGGCGGGTGTGCAGAGCCGCGACCCGCTCGTGCTGCGCGCCGTCCATCGGCCGGAGCGGCTCGCGCCGCTGGAGCGCAACATCGCGGCATTGGCGCAGGCGGGCGTGCGGGTGACGATCGATCTGATGTACGGGCTACCCGGCCAGCGCGCCAGCGAGGTGCGCAGCTCGCTGCGCTGGGCCTGGCGGCAGCCCCGCGCCTACGTGCAGTGCCTGCAAACGTTGCTGCTGCCCGGCACGGAGTTGCGCGCGCGCCGGCGCGAACTGGGGCTGCATGCCGACGCGCGCCCGCCCTATGGCGTGTGCGCCACGCCCGCCATGAGCGCGGCCGATATCCACGCGCTCGAGGCCACCATCTACCGCAAGGAAGCGCCGGACTGCCCCACACGCCGCTTCGTCGGGAAAAACCTGCCGGATCTGTTCCGCGAGCGGAACGTGGTTGAGGTGCCGCACGGCGAACTGGCTTTGCCGCGCTCCGCGAGGAGCGCGCTGATCTTCCGCGGCGACGATCTATGGGCCGCGCGCGCGCAGCTGGTCCGGCTGGTGCGCCAGGCCCTGCGCGCGGAGCCGCACGCGCTGTGGCAGTTCGTGCTGGAGCCGCGTGCGGAGGAGCCGCTGGATCTGCTCGACGCGCTGCTCGCGGAAATCCGCCGTCATCCCGCCCGGTGGCAGGACCGCCTCGCCACCGTCGCCGCGACCGGCAAGCTCGCCTCGCGGCGTGTCTTCATCCGCCTCCGTCGCCACGGCCGCTTTTCCCGGCAGTGGATGATTGCTGCCGAAAATGTGCTCGCCAAAGCTTTCTACTGACCGGCAGCCGGAAGTTTTCCAAGGCAGGCAAGCGGAAGACAACCACAGAGGTCGCGGAGGTCGGAAGGCGGTTCGCAGAGGAGGGGACGAGTTGGTCTTCCTGATCCCCTCCCTGGAGGGGATAACGTACGATTCTTTTCGCACTTTCCAGATGGCCGCTCTCCCGGTAGTTGGTGGTTAGGGAAACAACCAAACCACAGGAGAGACGGCCATGGCGAAGACGGTAGCGGAAAAGCAGACGGAGTCAAAGCCCGTGATTG
>CAIWHP010000235.1 GCA_903912445.1 uncultured Lentisphaerota bacterium | reverse complement strand
GGCGTTCCTCAAGTTCAGCCACGTCGTGCTCGAGTTCTGGGGCATGCTGCGGCTCGATGCGCTGAAGGAACTCGCGTGGCCGGACGCGTGGAGCAAGGCCGACGCGCACAAGCTCATCGCTGTTGCCCGGGGCATGGGGCTGGAAATCATCCCGATGTTCAACTGCTGGGGCCACGCCGCCGCCTGCCGCATCAAGTACGGCCGCCATGTGGTACTCGACCAGAATCCGAAGCTCGCGCCGCTGTTCGAGCCGGACGGCTGGACGTGGTGCCTGACCCATCCGCACACGCAGGCCCTGCTGCGGAAGGTATGCGACGAGCTGATCGAGTTCGCCGGGCCGGGACAGTACTTCCACATCGGCTGCGACGAGGCCTATTCGCACGCCACCTGCGACCGGTGCCGACAAGGCGACCGCGTCAAACTCTTCGCCGACCATGTCAATGCGATGGCTGAATATTTGGAGCAGCGCGGCCGGCGCGCCATCATGTGGGGCGATCCCCTGCTGGAGCGGGGCAAGTGGCCCGCGGGGTTCGAGGCGAACGGCACGCCCGACCTGCCGACGCACCTCGCCATCGACCGGATCTCGACGAAGATCGTCATGGCCGACTGGCACTACGGCGTCACCAAGGGCGAGGTGCCGACTCTCGCTCTCTTCCGCAGCAAAGGGTTTGAGACATTGGCATGTCCGTGGAACTCGCTGGGCAATATCCGCACGCTGGCCAAGGCCGCCGCCGCCAACCAGAGCGGGCTGCTGATGACCACATGGCACCACCTCGTGCAGAGCATCCCGGTGCTGCCCTATGTGGCCGCCTGCGCGTGGTCGCAGGACCAGGCCGCGCTCGGCCTGCGGCAGATGGAGGGCTCCCTCTCGCGCGCCGCGACGGCCACCCTGCTGCGCAAGCTCGTCCCGGCCGGGGGCCGCTTCGAGCGTGCGGGCTGGAACCCCTTTGAACAACCGCTGGAAACAGACTGAAAGGACACATGAACATGGAAACTGGTCTGGGAAGTTCGGTGATCTCGCGCCGCTCGTTTCTCCGGCAATCGGCCGGGGCGGCGCTGGGCTTCGGCGCGCTGACGGCGCTGCAGGCCGAAAACGTCAAGGGCGCGAACGAGAAGGTGAACGTCGCGCTCATCGGCTGCGGCGGGCGCGGCTCCTACGTACTGCGCACGATGATCGAGGAAGCGGGCGCGAACTGCGTCTGTCTCTGCGACTTGAGCGACGAAAAGCTCAACAAGATGAAAGCGTTCATCAAGGAGAGCCAGCCGACCCCGCCGCGGCTGGAGAAGGACCACTTCAAGGTGATGGCCGCGAAGGATATCGATGCCGTCGTCATCGCCACGCCGGACAACTGGCACGCGCCGCTGACGATCATGGCCTGCCAGGCCGGCAAGGACGTCTATGTCGAGAAGCCCCACTCGCATTGCATCTGGGAGAGCGGGCAGATGCTGGCGGCGGCGAAAAAGTACAACCGTATCGTACAGGTCGGCACCCAGAACCGCTCGAAGCCCTACAATCTGCAAGCGCGCGAAATCATCCGCAGCGGCAAGCTCGGCAAGATCGGCCTCGTCAAGGTCTTCAACCTGAAGGACGGCGGCCCGTTCAAGCTCGGCGACCCCGGCAAGCAGCCGGACGGCTTCGACTGGGATCGCTGGCTGGGGCGCGCGCCCTTGCGGCCCTATCACCAGCGCCTCACCCGCGGCGGCTGGCATTATTTCTGGGAGTACTGCGGCGGCGACATGACCGATGACGGCATCCACCAGATTGACCTCGCGCTGATGCTGATGGGCGACCCGGGCCTGCCGAAGAGCGTGCGCGCCCTCGGCAACCGCTACATCCACAAGGGCGACGATGCCGAGGTGGCCGACGTGCTCAACGTCTCGTGGGATTTCGGCTCCTTCGCCATGACGTTCGACATGAGCCAGTATCCGAAGTACATGGTGAAGAGCTCCGACGCCATCCGCCGCAAGAGCATCGTCTCCGCCTGGATGCAGAACTCCACGCGCATCGAGATCTACGGTCAGGACCTGTTCATGATCCTCGGCCGGCACGGCGGCGGATTCGTCGTCGAGAAGGAAAACAGCGAGATCGTCGAAAAGGTGATGGGCCAGGCGGGCGACTTCGACCACTACCAGGACTTCACCGCCAGCGTGAAGAGCCGGAAGATGCCGCATGCGGACATCTCCATCGCGCACGCCAGCAACGTCTCCGCGCACATGGGCAACATCGCCTTCCGTCTCGGCAATATCGGCCTCAACTACGACGCCGCGACCAACTCCTTCGATAATCCCGCAGCCACCCAGCAGATCAAGTGCAGCTACCGGAAGGGCTACGAGATTCCCGACCAGGTCTAGATCGTCGAACCAAGAATAAAGTTGATGGGCCCCAGCGCTCTGCCCTGCGCCATCGTCGTCGGAGCGGCGCGTGCGGCAGTGCCGGCAGCGCAGACCAAGCTCTGGTGACGCGGTTATGTTTTCACCGGCTCATCAGCTCTTCGATCTCATCGGCCTCGATCGGAATATCGGCCATGAGGTCGATCGTGGCGCCGCTCGTCACAAGGATGTCGTTTTCGAGGCGGATGCCGAAGCCTTCGTCGGGGAGGTAGATGCCGGGCTCGACGGTCAGGACCCAGCCGGGCGCGAAAGTCTGCACGGCCGGGGCGACGTCGTGGACGTCGAGGCCGAGCGAATGGCCGAGGCCGTGGTTGAAATATTTCCGGCAGGCGGGCTTGTCGGGATCCTGCTGCTTCACATCGCGCGGCTTGAGCACGCCGAGCGCGAGCAGTTCCCCGGTCATCAGCGCCTCGGCTTCCTTCTGCCAGTCGCGATGCAGCTTGCCGGGGACCGCGGCCTTGGTCTGCGCGCGCACCACGCGGAGCACGGCGTTGTAGACCCGCCGCTGGCGGCGCGTGAAACGGCCGCTGACGGGGATCGTGCGCGTGAGGTCGGCGTTGTAGTTGGCGTAGCTGGCGGCGACGTCGAGCAGCAGCACCCCGCCCTTGCGGCAGGGCTGGTCGTTCTGGTTGTAGTGCAAGATACAGGAGTTGGCGCCGCTCGCGATGATCGGCGTATAGGCGAACGCGCCGCGGCGGCGGATGAACTCGCGCGCGAACTCGGCCTCGATCTCGGCCTCGTTGATGCCGGGCTTCACGATGCGCAGCACGCGGCGGAAACCGGCACGCGTGATCGCGCACGCCTCCTTGATCAGCTCCTGCTCCGCGGCGGATTTCACGACGCGCAGCTGGTGCAGCAGCGGCGCGAGCCGCTGGTAGTGGTGCAGCGGATAGCGCGTCTGGCAGTCGCGCACGAAGCGGTCGTCGCGCGTCTCCGTTTCCGCCGACGCGCGGCTGTGCTCGTTGCGGTTGAGGTAGACATGCTCCATTTCGCACATGAGCAGGCGCAATACGCCGTGAAATTCAGAGAGCCACTTGACCTGCTGGATGCCGCTGATTTTCTGCGCCTGTTCCTTGGTGAGCTTGTGGCCTTCCCAGACCTTGAGGTGCTCGCTGGGCTCGCGCAGGAAAAGAATCTCGCGCAGCTTCTCGTTGAACGCGCCCGGCGCCAGCAGCAGGATACTCTCCTCCTGCTCGATGCCGGTGAGATAGAACAGATCGCTGTTCGGCTGCATCCGCAGCGAGCCGTCGGCGTTGGTCGGCAGGATGTCGTTGGCGTTGATGACCGCCAGCGACTTCGGCTGCAACAGCTGCGCCAGCCGCGCGCGGTTTTCAACAAACAGCTTGGACGGAATGGATGCGTGTCTCATAGCGGCAATATAAATGAACCGAACCGCAAGTCACGCCAAACCCACCCCGCCGGGTGCGCGCACAGCGGCCGGCTTTCACCAACCCGGCGGCCCACGCAGCCCGCAACAGGGCACACCACCGCGGCCCCCGTGGATACCTCGGATACCGAGGTATCCGTGTTTTCCGCTCGTCGGCGGATCGGTTGGGCTAAGGCTTGATCGGAGCCGGGCACAGCACTTGTGCCAGCGCATCGCGCAGGGTCGCCCATTCGCGACGCAACTCGTCGAGTGCCTTGTGTCCCTTGGCCGTCAGCGCGTAATACAGCCGTTCACGGCCGCGCGCCTTCCGCCGCTGCACGGTCACCATGCCTCTGGCCCGCAGCGCATGGAGCAGCGGATACAGCGCGCCTTCGCTAAAGGAGAACTGACCCTTTGTCCGGTCATGCACCGCGCGACGCGGGCCGTAGGCATACCACACGCCTTCTTCCAGGGCGTCGAGCACGATCAGGGTCGTCAGCCCCTTCCGCAACTGCAACGTGGTCCAGTTCATGATACTCCAATACCGAGGTATGATCGCACAGGCCTCGTGGTACTGACAAGCCAAGCAGGTGGCACACCCGCAGGGAGAACTGAAACGTTTCCTGCAGGCGCACATGGATCCAGTATTGCCGACATCCCGCCTGCGCTGCACCTGGCGGCTGCCAGCATCGCAGCGAACAGGATACCTCGGATACCGAGGTATCCCGCGCGCTGCGGGCCGAGGCTGCGCGCCGCCGCCAGGGTCGCTCAAGGAGGGCTGTGTTGCCGGGCGCGGCTGAGGTGTGCGGCCAGTTATGGCCGGCAGCGTCACGGCGCGGACAGCTTGAAGAACGCCATCAGGATCTGCGCCAGGATCTGCTCGCCGCACTCGTTCGCGTGGACGCGGTCGCGGTAGAAGCTGTGCGGGTGGACTTGGGTCGAGTTCAGGTACTCGGCCCACGGCGTGGTCATGTCGAGGTAGGCGCAGTGTTCCGCGGCGGCAAGCTGCTTGAGCGCCGCACCGTAGGGTGCGCTGCCGGAGTGGTGGGCCTTCGCCAGTTCCGCAGCGATGCGCGGATCGGCGTTGCTGCCGAACGCGCCGCTGGCGAGCAGGATTTCCACGTTCGGCAGCCCGGCGCGCAGCTGGCGGATGCAGTCGCGGATGGCGTCCACGTCGCGCTGGCTGATGCCGCCGATGAACACGAGGTCCGGCTGGCGCGGGACGATGTTCTTCTGGATGCGGCCTTCATCTTTATAATGTTGGCAACCGCCACCGCCGCGCACGTAGACCGTGCCGCGAATCTTCGCCTGCGGATAGGCCTCGGCCAGCTTCGCGACCCACGCCGAGCGCATGGTATCGGCGACGATGCTGTCGCCAAACGCCAGGATGTGCAGGTCGCCGCCCCCGGTCAGCGCCTTGCGTGTGCGCGGCAGCCACTGCCAGTCCGGCGGCGGCGGCGTGAACGTGCCCTTGACCATCTCGCCGCGAATCTTGGCGATCTGCGCGAGCGACCGCTCCGGCGTGCCGAAGATCGAATAGTCTTTCTCCGGCGTTTCGCGCTGCGTCTTCACATCCGGCGGATTCTTCGAAGGCAGCGCGCCCTTGTCGGGAAACTTCACGGGCGAGTCCTTCATCATGTCGGCCCGCAACAGGGGCACGCACAGCGCGAGTACGGCCACACTCACGGCGTAACGGATGGTTTTGTTTGTCATGCGACTCCCCCGGGTTGCGGTTGGTTATTCGTCCAGCGCTTCCTGCACTTTTCCCTGGGCCTCGTCGAAGGCCTCGCGCGCGCGGTCGGTGGCTTCGTTCAACTGGCCGCCTTTTTCGTCGAGCGCCTGTGCCTGCAGGTTGAGCTGGGCCGTCCGGTTGACGAGCTGCTGTTTTTCGAGCGCCAGCTGCTGCTGCGCCAGCCGGGCGGTGCGCACCTTGTCGCGCGCCGACTCCAGGCCGGCCAGCTTGATCTGCTTGCCGGACTCGCGGACGGCGTCCTGCAACTCCGCTTTGCGCTCCAGCCAGCCGGCCTCGTTATCGGCCTCGTCCACGAGCTGGTCGAAGCGCAGCGCTTGGAGATTCCAGACCGCCTCGGCTTCGACCACGGCGACCTGCTTCTCGGCGAGTTGCGCCGCAGCCTGCCGCACCGAACAGCTGGCGAGCGCGAGCAGTACGTCGTCGAGTTGCTTACCGAAATCGGTCTTGGCCAGCACGGTACGCTCCTCGAATATTTTGCGCCGCGTGGCCTGCTTGCCGGCGAGGTCGCCGGTGCGGTCGATCGTCCACTGCGCCAGGCCGGCGAGATTCTTCGCGAAGTCCGCCGCCTTGCCCAAGCTCTCCGACTCCGCGTCCGCCGTGGCCACGACCTGCTTCAAGGCGGCAAGTCGCGTGTGGGCCTCGGCGACCGCCGCCGCCAGCGCGGCCGCCTCCGGCCCCTGCGGCTCGCGGACGATCTCGCCCAAATCCGTTTCCACTTTTGCCAGCGTAGTCGCCGCCCACGCCAAATTCCGCAGCGCGCCGCCGTTGGGCTCCGCCGCCACGGCCACCGCGGTCAGCGTCCAGCCCGTGAGCATCAACTTCAACAGAGTCTTCATGGTGCCTTCCTTTCCTGAAAACGTGGGCAGGTTGCGTTCCGTTCAGCGCGGTGTCAAATCTCTTTTCGCCTGCCCGGGGCGGCCGCCGTCAATCCAGGCGCTTGCGGAACTTGAGCGTGGCGAGGCCGAGGATGCCGACGCCCCAGAGCAGCAGGATCAGCGCGTCGCGCCAGAGCACGTCGAGGCCAACCCCTTTGAGAAAGATGCCACGGACGATGGTGAGGAAGTATTTCAGCGGAATGCCATGGGCCACGACCTGGATGAACGGCGGCATATTTTCCACCGGAAAGATGAAACCGCTCAACAGCACGAAGGGCAGCATCACAAAGAACACCGCGATGAGCATGGCTTGCTGCTGCGTATGGACCAGGGTCGAAATGAACACGCCCAGCCCGAGCGTCGTCAGCAGGAAGATGCCGGACCCGAGGTAGAGCAGCGGCACGCCGCCCCGCAAAGGCACGCCGAAAACAAAGCACATCACGGGCAGGGACAGCGTCACCACCACAAACCCGATGAAGACAAACGGCAGCAGCTTGCCCACGATCAGTTCCAGCGGGCGCAGCGGCGTGACGAGGAGCTGCTCCATCGTGCCTTCCTCGCGCTCCTTCACCAGCGCCATGCTGGAGACGATCATGGTCGTCACCAGCAGCAGCACGCCCATCAGCGCGGGCACCATGAACCAGCGCGAGAGCAGGTCCGGGTTGTACCAGACGCGCGTCTCGGCGACGACCTGCGGCAGCGCGGCGCCCGGCCCGGCCGCGGCGGCCACCACCCGCACCTGGCGCTCGGAGAACAGGCGGGCGGCGCGCTGCAGGTAGGCCACGCCCTGCACCGCAAAGTTGCTGTCCGCGCCATCGACCAGCGCCTGCACGCTGGCCGGCGCGCCGCGCGTCAGCTGCTGCCCGAAGCCCGCGGGGATGACGGCCACCAGGCCCAGCCGGCCCGCCACCAGCTGCGCCCCGTCGGCGCCGGCCGGCCCGGTGAGCGCGGTGACGCGGAACCAGCCGCTGGCGCCGAGGGCGCGGGTGAACTCGCGGCTGGCCGGCGAGTGGTCGTTGTCGCGCACGCCGAGCGTGATCTCGCGCACATCCACGTTCGCCGCAAACCCCAACACCATCAATTGGATCACCGGCACGACCATCAGGATGCCCAGCAGCCGCGGGTCCCGTCGGATTTGCGTCAGCTCCTTCACCAGCAAGTGACGGATTCTTTTCATGACAATTTAACCACAGAGGTCACAGAGGTAAGCCGAGGTTCACAGAGTTTCAGTTGATCTTCCTTGCGATGCCGTCACGCAGATGCTCGGCGTGGAAGTTGATCAGCAGCCCCAACTGCTTCTCCGCGAGTCGGAGATAGCTGAGCAACTGCGCGTGATGGATGGGTACCAATCCCTCCACCGCTTTCAACTCCACGACCACGGCCTCCTCGACAAGCAGGTCTAGGCGATAGCCGCAGTCCAAACAAACCTCCTCATAAATGACGGGCAGGGGCTTTTGCCTTTCCACCTTTAGGCCCATCTTCTTCAGTTCATATTCCAAGCAAGCCTCGTAAACAGACTCCAGCAAACCCGGGCCCAGCGCAGTATGCACCTTCATGGCTGCCTGAATGATTTTTCCTGTCAGTTCATTGTCCTGCATTGTTCCTTCCCCTTCCCATCCTCTGCGACCTCTGTGGTTATTAAAGCCCCTTCCGCGTCTTGTGTGCGGCAACCAGGTTGTAAAAGAGCCCTAGCACGGCCAGCGCGGCGAGGTTGGGCCAGATGGCGGCCAGCGGCGCATCTTTCAGGATGATGCTGCGCAAGGCATCCACGAAATAGCGCGGGATCACGATCAGCGAGATCGCCTGGATCGGCAGCGGCATGTTGCGGATCGGGAAGATGAAGCCGGAGAGGATCAGCGCCGGCAGCAGGGTGGTGATGGTCGCGATCAGGAAGGCCATGAGCTGGGAGCGCGTGACGGACGAGATCAGCACGCCCATGCCCAGCGCGGCGAAGAGGAAGAGCAGGCTCGTCACGCCCAGCAGCACCCAGGAGCCGCGCACCACGACGCCGAAGAGCAGCCAGCCGAGGAACAGGATCAGCGCCATGGTCAGCGCGCCGATCGTCACATAGGGCAGCGTCTTGCCCAGCACCAACTCCTCCGGGCGCAGCGGCGAGACGAGCAGCTGTTCGATCGTCTCGCGCTCCTTCTCGCGCACGATGGATAGCGAGGTGGCGATGACCGCGCTCAACATCATCAGCAGGCCGATCAGGCCCGGCACCAGGAACGGCGCGCTCTCGAGCTCCGGGTTGAACCAGATGCGCGGCTCCGGCGTGACCAGCGGCAGCAGGGCCGGCCGGCCGGCGCGCTGCAGCACCTCCAGCCGCGTCTGCCGCGTCACGCGGTCGGCCATCGCCTCGAAATAACCGACCGCCGTCGCCGCCGTGTTGCCGTCGGCGCCATCCACCAGCACCTGGATGTGCGCCACCGCGCCGCGGGCCAGGTTTTCCGCGTAATCGTGCGGAATGATCAGGATGGCGCGCGCGCGGCCACCGGCCAGGAGGCCATCGGCCTCGGCGCGCCGCGCCAGCGTGCCCACCTGCTCGAAATAGGGATTGCTGAACAGGCCGTCGAGCAGCCGGCGGCTGTCCGGCGTGCGGCTCTCGTCGAGCACCGCCACGCGGATGTGCTTCACGTCGAAAGAGAGCGCGTAGCCGTAGAGCACCAGCAGCAGCGCCGGGATGAACACCAGCACGCCCAGCGAGAGCGGATCGCGTTTGATCTGCCGCAGCTCCTTTTTGAAGATGGCCCAAAAGCGTTTCATATAGCTAGCGTATGTAGGCCGACTCTCCGAGTCGGCGCACCCTAATCCCAGCTCAACCTTTCAAGCTCACCGGCCCACTTCCACGTCCTGGCATCCGCCACCAGTCCGGCACGTTCCGGGTTTTTGAATACATAGTCCCATTTTGCGCCATAACTCTCGCCGGACCTCATCATGTGATCGAAAAAACTCTCCTGCCAGAACGGCGCCGATAGCCCCGTATCACGCCAGGTCTTCGCCAGAAACCCCTTCAGCGCCTTGACCCACCGCGACAGGGTTTGCGCGCCGTCACAGGAAACAAACGCGTGAATGTGATCGGGCATGAGCACATAGCGCCCAACAAATACCTGCGACAACTCCGGCGCACGCCGGCAAAAAGCGATGAACTGCTCATGGATGCGATCGCTGGCCAGCAAGAGCTGCCGCTCATGGGTGCAGATCGTCACGAAGAAAAGCGGCCGCGTGCGTGCGGTTCGCGCCACGCAGAGTCGCCGGAGGCGATGCGGTAGTTTTGTTTCGTCTTCGCTCATTTTGTGTTTGGGTTCGCCGAGTCAGAGACTCGGCCTACATGGGTTGCTTTTGTGTGCGCCGACTCGGAGAGTCGGCCTACATCAGGTTAACCTTTGTTCGCGCCGGGTCGGAGACCCGGCCTACATGATCATTATTCCTTCTTCTGCGCCAGACGCACGAAGGCGTCTTCCAGCGTCGGCGCGACGCGCGTCACCTGCCGGGTGGCGACGCCGCTGGCGGCCAGCGCCGCCGCCAGGGTCGCTTCTGTAAAGGCGCCGGGTTTGCAGAACAGGTGCAGCCGCGTGCCGAAGTAGGCGCAGGCGGCCACGCCCGCGATGGCGGCGGCTTTGTCCGCCGCGCCGTGCAGCGTCGGGGGATCGGCCTCAAACAGCTCTTCCGCCACCGCGCCGCGCTTGAGCGCCGTGGGCGCGTCGAGCGCGATCAGCCGCCCGGCGTTGATGAAGCCGATGCGCGCGCAGAACTCGGCCTCGTCCATGAAGTGCGTGGTGACCAGCACGGTCACGCCGCGCCCGCTCAGCCCGTGGATCAGCGCCCAGAACATGCGGCGCGCGATCGGGTCCACCCCGCTGGTCGGCTCGTCGAGGAACAGGATCGGCGGCTCGTGCAGGATCGCGCAGGCGAGCGCGAGCCGCTGCTGCAGCGCGCCCGAGAGCGTGCCGGCGAGCTGCTTTTCCACGCCCCCGAGCCCGGTCAGCGCCACCACCGCCGCCGCGCGCTCCTTGAGCCGCGCGCCGTCCAGCCCGTACATGCCGCCGAAGAACGCCAGGTTCTCCGTCGCGGTCAGGTCCTTGTAGAGGCTGAAGCGCTGCGACATGTAGCCGAGCTGCTGCCGCACCTGCTCCGGCTCGCGGTTGATGTCGAAGCCGCCGACGCGCGCCGTGCCGGCGGTCGAGCCGAGCAGGCCGCAGAGCATGCGGATGGTCGTGCTCTTGCCCGCGCCGTTCGGGCCGAGGAAGCCGAAGATCTCGCCGCGCCGGACCGCGAACGACACCGCGTCCACCGCGGTGAATTTCCCGAACCGCTTGGTCAGGCTCTCGACTTCGATGACATTTTCTACGTTCATTTTCTTTACCACAGAGGACGCAGAGGCAAGCGGAGGTCACAGAGGAAAAACCCTGTGAACCTCATGGTTCCGCTGTGACCTCTGTGGTTCATTTCCGAAAATCTTCCAGCGTGGTGCCCGGTTCGCGATAGCGCCGGTACCAGCGCGTGAGGGTGGTCCATGCGAACAGGCGGTTGAAGAACGGCACGCGGACGAGCCACCAGAAACCGGCGTAGGCCACGGCCAGCGCGAGCAGCTGCAGGCCGTAGCGCGTCCAGAACACCACCCACGGGTTCGTCGCCGGGCCGGCGAGGACCGCGACCTGCGCCAGCGCGTGCAACAGCCACGCGGCCAGCGGCAGATGGGCAAGATAGAAGAGCGCGATGGCCCACGAATGCCCGGCCTCGACCGCGCGCTCGGGACAGTAATTCATGCAGCGCATGCAGCTCTCGCAGGCCCAGGTCCAGTAGGGCCGCGGCGGCTGGCCGCGCATCTGCAGGACGCCGAACGGGCAGCTGCGCGCACAGAGCCCGCAGCCGGTGCAGCGCTCGGTGGCGAAGAACAGCCGCGCGAGATAGAAGCGGCCCATCACCAGATAGCCCAGCGAGACCGGCGCCAGCAGCACGCCCAGCGCGAGCGCGATGCAGCTGCCCGCCCCGAAGCGCAGGCGGCCAGCGAGGAGCGCGCCGAAGAAGCCTTCGGCCTTCGGCTGCGCCCTGCCGATGATGTCGGCGACAGCTGCCGGACCGAAAGCCGGGTGGCAGGCGGTCCAGTTCGACGGCATGTCCAGCCCCAACACGCCGCGCACGCGCCAGCCCTTCAGCGCGAGCAGCAGCGCGACGAGATAAAGCCCCGTCCCCTCCAACCCCGGCAGATTCACGCGGCCGAACTTGGTTCCGGCTCGCGTCGCCAGCACGAACGCCGCGGCGCCGTGCCCGAACGGCGCGCGCAGCACAAAACGCAGCACCGGCCACGGGGCGGTGAACGCATGCGTCGGCATCAGCACGCCGAGCAGATCGCCGGGCTCCGGCCGCGGCAGCGGTGCGACGCGCGCCGTCTCCACATCGCGCACATCAGCAGCCAGCCCGCGCGCCCGCGCCCGCGCCGCGAGCCACTGCGCCACGCGCAGCGTATTGCCCGTGCCGGACATGAAGAACAAAGATATATGTTGGAGTTTCATGTTTAGATCAACCACGGAGGAAGCCGGAGGGCGCAGGGTTTCCTGCCTCTGTGAACCTCATAAATCCTTTGTGACCTCTGTGATTCATGGTTCTGTCCCCAGTTTACCGGTCGCGTGCTCCAGCGCGGCGCGCGCCAGCTCGACATCGGCGCGGGCGGCGATGGACTGGAATTCGGCCGCGGTCAATTGCGCGTGCGCGTCGAGCAGCTCCACGTGGCGGGTCAGGCCGTTCTTCCAGAGATCGTCGGCGGCCTTGAGGCTGCGGGTGGCGCTCTCGACCGTGCGCCGCGCGACGGTCGACCGCTCGCAGGCGTTCGCCAGGTTCACGCGCGCGGCGCGGACTTCGAGGGTGATCCGGTCCGCGGTCTGTTGCTGGCGCTGCCGCGCCTGATCGCAGCGCGCCGCGGCTTCGGCGACCTTCGCGCGCGTCAGGCCGGAGTCGAAGAGGCTCCACGAGGCGGTGACGCCGACGAACGCGTCGTAATTCCATTCGTCGGCCGGGGGGATATTGAGCATGTTCGGGCGCATCTGCTCGTAGCGCGCGGTCACCGCCAGCTGCGGCCGGCGGTCAGCCCGCGCGGCTTCCATTTGCTCCTCGGCCGCGCGGACCTCGAACTTGCGTGCGGCGGTCTCGGCGCGGTTCGTCCGCGCGAGGTCCAGCAGCGCCGTTTCTTCCGGCGCCCCCTCCGGCGCGGCCGCCGTGACGGCGAGCGGCTGCGCGGCGGCCGGCAATTCGCGGCCCATCAGGTAGGCGAGCTGCGCGCGGGCGGTCTCGACGCGCCGCCCGGCCTCGGCCAGCCCCAGGCGCGTGTTCTCCAGCTGCACCGTCGTCGCCAGCGCATCGCTCTCGGTGACCAGCCCGGCCTTGCGGCTGTTCTGCATATCGGCGTTGTGCTGCTCGACGCGCTGGACTGCGGCGCGAAAGCTGGCGACCGCGTTGACGGCCTTGGACCAGTCCCAGTAGCCGGAGAGCGCCGCCAGCGCCACATCGGCGGCGGCGCCGCGCTGCGCGTGGCCGGCGGCGGTGTGCAGGGAGTCCGCCGCGGCGCGCGTGCGCTTCACCCGGCCGCCGGTGTAGAGCGGCTGCGTCGCCTGGAGCCCCGCGCCGTAGCGGTCCGGGATGCCGGGGATGACGATCTGCGGGCCGAGCTGCTGGTCGTAGAGACCCCAGTAATGCGCGGCGCGCGCATCGGCGGAGACGTTGAACTGGCCCGCGGCACGGGCCTGGTCCATGCGCGCCGCCGTGGCGCGTTCCTCGCCCGCCGCCAGCTGCAGGGCCGGGCTGTGCGCCAGCGCGGCCTGCACGATTTGCTCCGGCTTGACGATGTCTTGGGCCAAGGCGGAAGAATTTAACCACAGAGGACACAGAGGAACACAGAGGACACAGAGAAATTTCAGCGTCGCCGAGACACCTTGGTGCGCCGGGTCGGTGACCCGGCCTACAAACGCAGAGCGCAGCGAAGGGCGGCCTTGCCTCGATGGAACCGAGCTACGTGATTTCCAAACCTTGGAAAATCCAACGGCTCCAGCTTCCAACCCTTGGGAAAACCTCTGTGGCCTCTGCGTTCCTCTGCTTGTCCCGGCGAAGTCTGACGTAGCCGGATGGTTAAGGCTTTTGTTTCTCATCGTGGACTCCTTCCGCGCCGAGCAGGCCGATAAAAACATCCTCGAGCGTGGGCGTGATTTCTTGAAAGCGGGCCGGGCCGCAGCCGGCGGCCTCGAGCTGCGCGACGGCGGCGCGCGCCTCCTGCTCCGCGCCGCTCGGGCTCCAAAAATGCAGGCGGTCGCCGTAGAGCACGAGCTGCTCCACCGGCCGGCCCGCGGCGAGTACGCGATAGGCGGCAGGCAGCGACGGCGCTTCGAGCCGGTAGAGGCGGCCCGGCAGCCCGGCGCGGAGCTCGGCGGGCGTGCCGGTACGCATCACGCGGCCGCGGTGCAGCAGCGCGACGCGGTGGCAGCGCTCGGCCTCGTCGAGGTAGGGCGTGGTCATCAGGATCGTCACGCCCTGCGCGAGGATGCCGGAGAGGATGCTCCAGAATTCGCCGCGCGAAACCGGGTCCACGCCGGTCGAGGGCTCGTCGAGGAAGATGAGCTCCGGCGTGTGGATCAGCGTGCAGGCGAGCGCGAGTTTTTTCTTCATGCCGCCGGAGAGCGCGCCCGCGAGGCGGCGGCGGAACGGCGTCAGGCGCGTGAAGGCCAGCAGCTCGTCGCGGCGCGCCTGCCAGCCGCCGACGCCGTGCAGCTCGGCGAAGAACTCGATGTTCTCGTCAATCGTCAGGTCGCCGTAGAGCGTGAAGTTCTGCGAGAGATAGCCGATGCGCCGCTTGACCTCCGCGCTGGCGGCCACCAGGTCAAAGCCGAGCACGCGCGCCGTGCCGGCGTCCGGCTTGAGCAGGCCGCAGAGCAGGCGGATCGCGGTGCTCTTGCCCGCGCCGTCCGGCCCGACCAGCGCGAACATCTCGCCGCGCCGCACGTCGAGGTCGAGGCCGTTAATGGCCGAATGCGCGCCAAATCGTTTGGTCAGGCCTCGCACTTGTATGACATTCTCTGTGCTCATTTTTTCACCACAGAGGACGCAGAGGAGGAAGGAGGTCACAGAGGAAATCCTCCGTGAACCTCATTTGCCCTCTGCGACCTCTGTGGTTCATCTTTCTGAAATCCTCATTTTTCCAGGAAGGCGTCCGCCGGCAGGCCGGGCTTGAAGAGGCCCTGGGAATTCTTCAGCGTGATCTTGACGCGGTAGACGAGCTTCGCCCGCTCGTCGGGGGTCTGCGCGTTCTTCGGCGTGAACTCCGCCTCCGCCGCGATGAAGGTGACCACGCCTGCGTAGCGCTGGTCGCTGCCATCCAATTTGACGGACGCCTTCTGCCGCAGCTTGACGCGGCCGAGCTGGTCTTCCGGGATGTAGATCGACAGCCAGACCTCGTCGAGCCGCGAGAGCGTGACGAGCGGCGCGCCCGGCGTCACCCACTCGCCCGGTTCGCGGCTGCGCGTGGTCACCGTGCCAGCCAGCGGCGCCACGATGGCGCAGTCAGCGATGGTTTTTTCGATCTGCGCGAGCCGGGCCCGAGCCAGCTCGACCTGCGTTTCGGCAATCCGTATTTCTTCCGGCCGGTTGCCGTGTTCGAAGCGCGCCAGGCCCTGTTCGGCGCCGGCCAGCGCGGCGGCGGTGCGGTCGGCCGCGGCGCGCGCATCGTCGCGCTGCTTCTGCGTCGCGCTGCCCTGCGCAAAAACTTCCTCGATGCGTTTCTTGTCGGCGGCCGCGGCGGCCGTCGCGGCGCGCAGCTCGCGGACGGTTTCGCGGGCCCGCCCGATATCCTCGGCGCGCGCGCCGGCCTTCATCAGGTCGAGCTGCGCCTGTGCGCCGGCCACCACGGCGCGGGCCTCGTCGCGCTTGAGCTCGTGATCGCGCGCGTCCAGCCGCGCCACGAGCGCGCCTTGCGTGAGCGCCTCCCCCTCCTGCGGCGGCAGCTCCAGCACCCGGCCCGCGATCTGGGACGAGACCTGGACCTGGGTGCAGTCCATCGTGCCGGAGCCGTCGGGCTTGACGCCCTGCCAGCGGCAACCCGCCGCGAAAACACACATAAACAAAATGACCATAAGCTGACCACGGTAGCGGCGGTCTTCCGGCTTCGTCCCGGCTCTTCGCCGGGACAAGCTGACCGCCGACGGCGGCCGCAGGCCACCGCTACAGACGGACAACAGCCGCTGCCCGAAAGTTGTCAGCGTTGACTTTGTTGTATTCATTTTTTCGTGTCTCCTTGGGCCGGCCGGGCCAGGCCGTTCAACAATAAATCCAAAATCTGGGTGCGGCGCGCCGGCAGATCCAGCGGCGGCAGCGGCAGGCCCTGCGGATGGAAATGCGGCAGCGCCGGGTTCAGCAGCAGGCTGAAAAGGCAGAGGCCCATGATGCTCCACCAGAGCGTCAGCGGGTGCGCCTCCCGCAGCTCGCCGCGCTGGATGCCCTCCGCCAGCACCTCGATCGGCACCAGCGTCTGGCCCGGCAGGAAGCCCGACAGCGTCTTGCCGAACAGCTCGGGATGCAGGCTCAGGGCGATGGCCAGCAGGCGCATCCGCTCCGGATGCGCGGTGTAGTAGTCGAAGAGCTGCTCGATCAGCCAGTCCAGCCGGTCGCGCGCGCCTTGGAACGGACGCCGCGCCGCGCGCATGCGCTCCAGCAGCCCGCCGAGCACGAAGCGGATGGCCTCCGCAAAGAGCGTGTCCTTGTTCTCGAAGTAGTAGTAGATCAGCGCGCTGTTGACGCCCGCCCGCCGGCCGACCATCCGCGTCGTCGCTCCGCGCCGGCCGTGCTGGGCGAAGGCGGTCACCGCCGCCTCGAGAATCTTCTGCCGCTGCTCTGACTCGGTCCGCGCCATAAAATTAATCCATTGCTTTAATCGAACGCTTAAATACTCCAGCACGAGCGGCGTGTCAAATAGTTTGCGGGCGGCTCAGAGCCACTTGAAGAAACGAATGAAACATTTGTGGGTTTTGAGGCCACCGGGATTGGCTGGATTAAGCAGCGTTTCGTAGGGATCACGCCAGACCAACATAATAGCTCCTGCCTCGCCTGTAACAAAGTCACCTCGCATGGCGTCGAATTTTCCGTCTGCAACCATACATTTTACCGACTGGGCGAAGATGATGGCACACCACAGGTTTTGCCGCGGATGGAAGAGTTCCATGCTATGGCGCATCACAGCTTTCTGCTGCCAGTGGTCTCCCGCTACCGTCAAATCGCCACTCGCCAACCTGCACACATCAGCCACATTAGTAAAAATTCTGGCCTTGTTAGGCACCGTACCCGCCACCCCTGCCCAAGGGCCGCGTTTGAACAGGTTCGTCGCCAACAGGGTGGCGTTTGGCGGAGACATAGTCGTTTTTGTCGGATCACCCGGATAACGTTCATTGGAGGCCTCCCGAAAACCGCAGGCCAGCACACTGGCATCGCGTGAATTGGGATTAATCAAGCCTTGCACAGTATTGGTCCGCATGAGGGTAAAGACATTGAACAACTTGGTCGTCTCGTCTGCGTCGGCTTGAAACAGGCGAATGGTGCGCCAGGGTTTCTTACTGCTATAGAGCAAGTAGCCCAATTCGCCGATATTCTCCAGCGGCCCTTCTTTGCAGAACATAAATGAATCATAGGGCGCCGTCATTCCGGCACCATCGCCGACGGACGGATTGCACCGCGAGTTGCGCACCCTCAGTGTATTCTTGTTCAAGCCCGCTTTGCTGGGACTCCACTGAACGGTATCGGTCGCTTCCCAATTGAGTCGGGGATCATCGGCTTCCAGACTGTAAGAGGCCCATTGGCTACCGACCGCAGACGGAATGGTGATGCCCTCCGTGGCGCCAATTTGCAATGTCACGTTGCTGACCACATCCATCACAGCGCCGTTGTATTTGACCGTAATGCTGGGAATGACCACTTTTACAGCCTTCATGTCGGTCGGTGGATTGGTGAAGCCGGCGGATTGCCAGGTGGAGTCTGTTCGGAAGCCCTTTGCTTTATAAGCCGATAAGTTGGGAGTGGCGCTCCACGGGCCTGTGTAGGTCACGGTCGTGTTGTTGGGAATCGCCGGTGGATTGAAAACCACCGGTGCTGCTCCGGAGTATTGGGCACCGTTATCGAGAGTGACGGTGTAATTCCGGGGGTTCGCTAGGTTGTTGCTGTTAAAAAACGGATACCAAAGTTCAACCCAGACCTGAAAACTGTTGGTGTAACTGATTTCCTTTGTGATCGGGTTGAACGCCATAATGAGGCGATTGCTGACCACCACCTCGTTGATCATGGGAACGTTCTTGGCGCCAAAACTGCGGGGACCGCTGGCCGCGACATTGAAGGGCGCAACGAAGTCAATCAGAGCGTTGGTAAAACCGGGCTCCATATTGGGAACAGTCTGTTGCGCGAGCGTCCAAATGCTGTCGGACTTCGGCCGGATCTGAGTGTAGTTCGTGCCGAGATAGAATTGATCGGAAATCACGTTCCCTGCGCCGTTCCAATACTGCCCCTTGGGGACATACGAGAACGGCACCAGGTTCCTGGCCGGAGTCATGTATCTTCGGATTTCACCGATGGTCTCAAAGCGTCGCCCAGCACGGGCCGTAGGCAAGGTGGAGATTACTTCTGATGGAATTCTGACGTCTCCGGGAGCTGTTCCCTTTAGACGCACCAGATTGGTGCCGACGGTATGTGCATCCAGAAAGTCTGAACAGTCAAACCAGACATAGGCGTGCCGTTCCGTCAACCGACCATTCGCGTTGGTCCCAACCCAAGTTATGTTTCCCGGATTGAGATCTGTTGTGAACAATTGCTGATGTACATTTTGAGGAATGTAATCCCGAATATTATTAGGATCGGAGGGCGCATTTGTAAAATTATAGCAAGGGTCTGCGCCAGTCGTCTTGCTGACAATATAACCACCGTGATAGAATGCCGAACGGGACGGAGTAACGCCGGACATGGCATCTTCGCGACCCATCACTAGCGCCGTCGCGATGTGATGCACGCGCTGGCGCGCCTTGACGACTTCCACAAAATCACGGCTGGCGGTGCGCTCCGACCGCATGGAAACGATAAACGCCACCGACAACAGAACCATCATCGCCAGCAGAGCGAGCACGACGATCAGCGCGATACCCCGCTTCCGGTTGCGACTCTTATTCAAGACGGCAATCATGCTCATGGGATTCCTGCGATTCAAGGGACTGGTTCATAACCAAGACGATTGATGCACTGGATGCGGCGATAGAAGCGCTTCTCGTTCTTGGCCAAAAAAGCCACTTTGTCCGAAACCAAGTTGATTTTTTGCGCATCATCCGAGCTTATCAATCCAATGAAAATATCCACGTAGGCCGGCAAATTTGTCCGCGAGTTGTTGTGCGAATCCCACGTTGTGGTGTTCAGTCCATTGACCAGCACATTCAGCGTGGTCACATTGTCCAGAATCACACTATTGGCAAAGGTGGCATTCGCCCATGCTTTGTTTTGATAGGCGCCCTTGATCTGCGCAGTGGTATGCTGGTCACCACGCAAGAGTTGATATGTGCCAGCCAGCGAAGGATTGGCTAGCAGACGATATTGAATCAAATGAACCTCATCCTTTTCGCTTTGGCTAGACGGACCCAACGCCGCGAAGGTCAGTTGATGCGTAGGGAGGCTATAGGCCATGGCGCCGGCCCTTACGTTGAAAGATAGCGTTGGATTGACAATGGCGGTGTTGACTTCCTGTGCAATGAAATCGATCACGGCCCGCCCGTTCATGTTGTGTTCCGCTCTGATGCTTCCCGTGGCGTAGGCCTTGGTGCTGGAGGAAAGCACGTTGCCGATCATCAAAATGATTAAGGCCAGCACTGCCATCGCGGCCAGCAGTTCAACCAAGGTGAACGCGGCCCGCGAACGAAAAACAATTTGGTTGGGATTCATTTGCGATAACCGTAAACCACCGAATACATGCCTTGGGTGCTCGTGCTGCGATAGACGCCCATAGAAACATTGACGGACATGGCGGCAGCATTCTGGATCCAATTCACACCATTACTGGCATTCCCAATCGAGAAGGCATAGTTCAGCCCCACATCCACCACGTTGGATTGCGAGGCGTACCAAAAGGTTGTCCATCCGGTACGTTTGATTTTTTCAGCTTGTGTGGTGGATTCCCAGAAAGGTTTTGCCACCGGCTCCATGCTGACATTGTCCATGTAGCTCCGAAAGGAGGCTGTGGTATTGCTGTATCCACCGGCGTAGATCCGGGCGCATTCAAAGACATCGGCTGCGAAGAGTGCGCCTTGGGTATCCTCCGTGCTTCGTTTGTTCATCTCAAGCCCGCCGCTCATCAAGCCGACCAGCGTTAGCAGGCCGATGCTGATGATCAGTAGGGCCAGCGCTACTTCGACCATCGAAAAACCAGCTTGTGATTGCTTCTTCATAAGCGCCTGATGGATACAGAGCCCAGTACATCCCTGACTGTGATAAGGTTGGTTCCGCCCCCCTTGGGAACGATAGTTCCCCCGGCACCGACAAAACCGTCATAAACTATCATGGTGAACTCACCATTCCGCCGGCCTTGGCGGTTAAAAAGACAATATGGCACGCCATTGGCACCAGCTTGCAGCCCGAGAACAGCCTGCTTCCTATCGGTGATACTCGTCGCGGTGAGATTGCTGCGAGCCACAAGAATGCCTGCGGGGAGAAACTGCCAATCCGTGAGGAAATTCGTGCTGTACACTGCGATGGCCCGGTATGCCTTGCTCCCGTCGAGTTTGGGATCATTGGGCCACGCAGGGAATAGAACCCCGGTATCCTGCCGATAGGTAAGGGCATGCTGTCGCGCCTGATCGAGTGCGGTCTTGACTTGCAAAGTGGCCCCGCGCAGCCCCGCACTTTTCGTCAGCCCCCGCAAACCCGGCGCCGCCACCGCCATCATGATCGCCATGATAATGATCACTGCCAGCAATTCCGCGAGCGTGAAACCGCTGCGGAGTGATGGGCGCCAATAGCTGCAGGAGGAGAGGGGCATGTTCGGGCTCACTTCCAAGAACGGATGTGGGTATTGTCGTTCGCGTCCTGCTTAAGGGATCCCGTTTTAGCATTTGGACCATAGGACCACACAGCCACACCTCGGCCAAACACATTGCCGCCATCAGCCTTGTTGGCAGGTTGGTCTATATTGTTGTCATAATTCCAGTCGGCGATCACTTCATAACGATTCCCCCATGGGTCAGTCATTACGAAATTTAAGGCCGAGGCCACAGTCGTCTTGTTACTGGGATCCTCAACACTCAAGAAAACCATCCCTCTGGGGTTGGTATAACCCCCGCTCTTAAGGTCGTTACCTCGCAGGGTATTAATCAAGTTTTGGTAGTTCCCGCTATAAGGGTGATCAGGACTGCTTGAAGATTGGCCTGGATACCGGCCATATTCGACTTGATATTGCTCGACGGCGGTGGCGATAGCCATAACCTCATTCTTGGCCTTGGTAATTTCTGCTTTTTTAATGGCTCCGATGATCACCGGCAGCAGCAAGCCTGCCAGCAAAGCGATGATGGTGATGACCACCAGCAACTCCACCAGTGTGAAGCCGCGACCTTGATGCTCGAAACCTGAAACTTGCAAGCCCGGCTCCGGCTGATTTCTGATCTCTGACCGCTGAACTCAGGTTTTATCTTCATGGTTTATCTCCAAGAGCGAATATGGTTGGGATTTTTGGAATTATCCACGAGATTGGTTGCATTCTGATCGGGGCCCCATGACCAAATGGCCAGTGGTTGCATGACGGTTTCCCCGTCGGCCACAATTTTCCCATCTTGACTCCAGTCGGCCATGACCACATATCGATTGCCCCAAGGATCCATGAAATCACCGCGGGTTGCTTTGATGACTACGGAATATGTCTCGACCCCGTTGGTGCAGATACTGGAATCGGGGATTTGTAGATAAATTTTCCCTCTGGGGTTTTGATTCAGCCAATTGTTCCCGCTAGTTCCCAGCATGGTCGCAACG
This sequence comes from uncultured Lentisphaerota bacterium, assembly GCA_903912445.1. Lineage (GTDB taxonomy): Bacteria > Verrucomicrobiota > Kiritimatiellia > CAIQIC01 > CAIQIC01 > DP16D-bin41. The sequence goes on along the minus strand of CAIWHP010000235.1, from coordinate 27,835 downwards.
TTACCGCCAGGAAGATTTGAACCACGCAGGGTAGCTGTCAGCCTGGGATAATGCGTGTATCTATGATCCGCAAGACCTTGGGAGCTATCTGCAGTTCTCGCTTGTCCGGGAGTCTTGTTGTAATCCACTGCGTAGGCATTTATGGCCGCCACAAACAGTTTAATATCGCTCTGGGCATGGGTGATTTCGCCCCTCTTGATGCCGCCGATGACTGAGGGCAGCAGCAGGCCCGCGAGGATGGCGATGATGGCGATCACGACGAGCAGTTCGACCATCGTGAACGCCCGCCGGACTTGCCCTACGCCCAGCTTGGATTTAAGCGCCATGCGTCACCTTCGTTTGTTTTAATGCCCCGACGACCAGTTGTTGATGTCATCGGAGCCAGTCGTAACGCTACGTTCATCTTGGCCATTGGGGCCATCCGAAGATAGATCAAAAGTAGCCGGGTTTCGGTTCACCGACCCTGGGGCTTGATAGCGAAATGGTTTTCCCCATGGGTCGACAAACTGTTTGCTCGCGTTCAAAAAATTAGTTTCGGAGAGGTAGGGTCGCTTCTCGCCGCTGGGGCGACCCGTGTTGACGGGCTTGTAGAACAGCCGATCAGATAGAATCGACTCGTTGCCCGGTGGATACTTCCCGTAATCCAGCTTGTATTCCTCTAGTCCACTCTTGATGATCTGTATGCGGGCTAGGCAACGGCCCACGTCAGCTTTGCGCCCGGCGATGGAAGAAGCCCCGATTACCAGCGCCGCCAGGAGCATGATGATCGTGATCACCGCCAGCAGCTCGACCAAGGTGAAACCGGAGGCCTGAAACCGGGGGGGGGGCATCCGCCTGACCGCCATCGACTGACCGTTGACTACTGTTTTCATAACCATATTCCAGACCACGGCGGCACTATACACCAACACCCTATGGCGTCCACGCCAAAATGGAGCAGGTCGCGCGCCAGCCGCCCGGCGAATTTGGGAGGTGCTCTACGGGCTGCCGGCCTTTCCGCCCGCCGGGGCTAGGCGGCGCGCCTTTTTGTGGAAGCGGCGTCCCGCCGCATACGTCCAGGCTACGCAGCGCGACGCTGTGTCCACAGGGACGCAGCCAGGATTTCCTGAAGATGAGCGCATTTCGAAACCGGATAGCCGCCGAAAGCGTCCCCCGGCCCCACCCCGCTGCGCGCCGCAGGTTGACGGTTGCTTTCGGCGGGCCGGTTTGAAACAGTACGGGCCTATGAACGCAAATCCATCCAGCACGGCGGCGGTCCGGCTCGGGCACGGACGTGAAAAACCCTTTGCACAAGGCCAGCCGTGGATCTTCTCCGGCGCAATCGAAAAATGGGAAGGCGCGCCGGCCGTCGGCGCGGTCACCGACGTCTTCGCCGCCAACGGCGCCTGGCTGGCGCGCGGGCTGGCGCAGCCCCAGGCGGCGCTGGCGGTGCGGCTCTATACGTGGCAGCGCGAGCAGCCGCTCGACGACGCCTTTTTCGCCGCCGCCATCGCGCGCGCGGTCGCCGCGCGGTGCGCGCTGCCCGGCTATGGCGCCGGCCCGGACGCCGCCACCAACGCCTGGCGCCTGGTGTTCTCCGAGGCCGACGGCCTGTCCGGCCTGATCGTGGACCGCTATGCCGATGTGCTCGCGGTGCAGATCGGCGCCGCCGCGCTGGCGCCGTACGCGCCGGCCATCGTCGCCGGACTGCGGCAGCTGCCCGGCGTGCGCGCGGTGCGCGTCACCGTGGCGGAGGACGAGGTCGCGCGCGGGGGCTTGGCGCCGGAGGCCTTCGCCGCGCTGGGCGATACGCTGGCGCAGCCGGTGCGCATCCGCGAAAACGGCCTGCTGTTCGACGTGGATCTCGCGGGCGGGCAAAAGACCGGCTTCTTCCTCGACCAGCGCGACAACCGGCGGCGCGTGGCGGCATGGGCGCGCGGCCGGCGCGTGTTGAGCGGCTACTGCTACACCGGCGCGTTCGAAGTCGCGGCGGCGGCGGCGGGCGCCGTGGACATCCTCGGCTACGACCGCTCCGCGCCGGCGCTGGAGCAGGCGCAGGCGCATCACCGGCTGAACAACCTGAACGTGCCCGCCACCTATGAGCGCGCCGACGTGCCTGAGGCGCTGCGCCGGCTGCGCGATGCCGGGCGGCAGTTCGACCTGATCGTGCTCGACCCGCCGAAGTTCGTGCTGAACCGCGCGCAAAAGGACAAGGGCCTGCGCGCCTACAAGGATATCAACCTGCTGGCGCTCAAGCTGCTCGCGCCGGGCGGCGTGCTGGCGACCTTCTCGTGCTCCGGGCAGGTGACGCCGGCGGATTTCCGCATGATGCTCGGGTGGGCCGCGGCCGATGCGCGCCGCGGAGTGCAGATCGTGGAGACGCTGGGCCAGCCGCCGGACCATCCGGTGCTGGCGGTCTTCCCGGACAGCGAATACCTCAAGGGCGCCATCTGCCGCGTGCCCTCTTGAGCATCCACCGTGATCTGACGCAGATCAATCGTCCTCGTTCTCGTCGTCGTCCTCGTCCTCGCTCTGCCTCGACGGAGGCTGGCGCGGACGGGCACGCGACGGCCGGGGTGTTGCGCGCGCCCCGGTCAAGCCCGCGTGCCTGGCTCACATCAAGTGCTGTTTGAAGACCAGCGTGAACAAGATCACCGTGCCGACCACGATCAGCATGTAGGACACCCAGAACGTCGGGCGATATTGGTGCGGCAGCTCGCGCGGGCGGAAGCCGTGGTGGTGGCGGCGGACGTACAGGGGATAGCGCACAACCGCCAGGATCAGCGTGCCGACGCTGCCGAAGCAGACGCTCAACCAGACCAACACCTTGTCGCCGAAGGCCGAACGCAGCGTCGCATTCACGGGGTGAAACCAGCCGTGGGAGATCGCCAGCGGCAGCAACACCCAGAACAGCAGCGCCCAGAGCACCGTGTCCACCGGGATGCGGCTGTGCACGCGGCGCACATGGCGCCGTTGTTCGCTCAGCGGTTCACCCTCCTGTGGTTCCGGTTCCATCTCGCGGCGGCTTTCGTAATACCAAACGCGGCCAATGTAATCGGCCCACGGCGAAATGCCAAGCCTTGGCAACACCGCCGGACGCATTCTGTTCGCGGACGAGGACAAGAGCGAGGACGATCCATCAAGGTCGGGCTCAGGAGCGTTGCTTCAGACCCACCACAGCAGCGGCAGGTGGGCCAGCGTCCACAGCGCATACCGCAGCAGGGCGCCGGCGCGCACGCCCTGCGCCAGCGTCGCGAAGTAGCAGCCTTTCACCAGCGTGTTGCTCATCAGCGCGACGAGGATCGCCTGCGCGGACAGGTGCGTGGCCGTCGCCGTGCCCTGCGCCAGCGAGAGGAGAAACGGATCCACGTCCGCCAGCCCCGAGAGAGCCGCGAGCGAAAGCACGCCGGCGCTGCCGAAGTTGGCCTTGGCATAGACGGTCAGGATCGTCAGCATGACGAACAGCGCGGCGAACGCGAGCGCGGGGCGGATCTCGAAGGGGTTTTGCAGCGTCGTCGGCTGCCCGAGCGGCGCGGCGTCCGCCGGGCGGCGGCGCAGGGTGCTGAGGGCGAGCACCAGCCCCACTCCCGCGAGCACGCCGAGCTGCCAGGCCAGCGCGCGCGCCAGCGCGGCATTGAAGAACGCGAGCAGCGCCAGCACGCGCACATACATCACGCTGCTGGCCAGCAGCGTGGCCTGCAGCGCCGCCGCGCCGCGCTCCGGCTGGCTTTGCGCGATGCGCCCCGCCGCGATGCTCACCGCCGTGCTGCTGACGATGCCGCCCATCAGCCCCGAGAGCCACAGGCCGACGCGGCCGCCGAACTTCTTCACCAGGAAATACCCGGCGAACCCCAGCGTCGAGACCAGGATCACCATCCGCCAGATCCGCACCGGGTTCAGCTGGAACTCGGTGAAGTCCTGGTCCGGCAGCACCGGATAGATGATGAAGGTGACGAGCAGGAACCGGAGCATGGCCAGGAATTCCGCCTTGTCCAGCCGCTCGACGAGCGCTTCCAGCGCGGCCTTCTCCGACAGGAGGATGGTGTTGATGACGCCGAGCGCCATCGCCAGCCGGATATCCGCCAGCAGCGCCAGCGCGCCGGTGACGAAGGTCAGCAGCGCGGTGACCTCGCTGGTCGCGCCGATCCGGCCCTCGCGCAGCTTGCCCGCGTAGGCGACGACGCCAAGCGCGAGCACGGCCAGCAGGCCGGCGGCCAGCAGCCACGTGGCGCCGACGAGGTGCAGCCACGCGCAGGCGAAGCCGAAGAGGCTGACGATCGGGAAGGTGCGCACGCCGCCGAAGAGCAGGCGCCGGGTCGCGTTGTGCGAGCGTTCGCGTTCGAGGCCGACAAGCAGGCCGAGGGCCAGCGCCAGGCCGAGCCGCAAACCCATCCCCAGATCGAAGCCATGTGCTACATCCATGGGCACCCACTCCGTGTTGGCCAACGCCGTGGCCACCGCATGTCCCTCAGGCGCGGATGAGGGCGAGCAGCTCGTCGCGCTTCTGTTCCATCTGGGCCTTGGTCTTGGCCTCGAGGTTCAGCCGGACAAGCGGCTCGGTGTTCGAGCTGCGCACATTGAACCACCAGTCGGCAAACTCGATCGAGAGGCCGTCCAGCTCGGTGACCTTGCCGCCGGTGTACTTCTGGCGCAGCCCGTCGAGCACCTTTTTCGGGTCGTGGACTTCGCTGTTGATCTCGCCGCTGGCGCAGTAGCGCTGGATCGGCTTGATCAAGGCGGAGAGCGGGACGTTGCCGGCGCTGACGAGGTTGGCGATGGAGAGCGCGGCGAGCGAGGAGCTTTCCGCAAAATAATTTTCCCGGAAATAGTAGTGCCCGGACAGCTCGCCGGCAAAAAGCGCATTCGCCTCGCGCATCTGGGCCTTGATGAAGGCGTGGCCGACGCGGCTCATCAGCGGCGTGCCGCCGTTCTCGGCGATCACTTCCTTGACCGCCCACGAGCTGCGCAGGTCATAGAACACATTGCCCTTTTGCTTCGCCAGAAAGGCCTTGGCGATCAGCGCGGTGATGATGTCCATCGGGATGATCTCGCCGCGCTCGTCGAGGAAGCCGGCGCGGTCGGCGTCGCCGTCGTAGGCGATGCCGAAGTCGTAGTTTCCGGCGCGCATCTTTTTCTGGATGGCCTCGAGCGTGTCGAGCTTGAGCGGGTTGGCCTCGTGGTTCGGGAACGTGCCGTCGAGCGTGTCGAACAGCGGATCGATCGCGACGAGGCCGTCGAGCACCTTGTTTTCGAGGATGCCCATCGAGTTGGCGAAGTCCACGCAGACGCGCAGCGGGCGGCGGATGTCGGCGTAGCGGCGGATGCGCGCGACGTAGTTGGGCACCACATCATAGGTGGTGACCGTGCCGGGCTTGGCGGCGGGCGCGTCGAAGGCGCCGGAGAGCACCAGCTTTTCGAGGTCCTTGATGCCGGTGGCGCCGCTGATCGGGATGGCCTGTTCGCGGCAGAGCTTGAAGCCGTTCCACTCGCCGGGGTTGTGGCTGGCCGTGATCATCACGCCGGCGTCGGCGCCGAGGTTGCCGTCGGCGAAATAGCACATCGGCGTGGAGCACATGCCCAGGTCCACCACGTCCGCGCCCTGCAGCGTCAGGCCGCGCGCCAGCTCGTGAAAGAGCGGGAGGGAGTGCGGGCGCATGTCGCGGCCGACGACGACCTTGCGCGGCTTGAGGAACGTGGCGAACGCGCGGCCGAGCTTGAAGGCCAGGTCGTCGGTCAGGGACTGTCCGTAGATGCCACGGATGTCGTAGGCCTTGAAGATGCTGCCACCGGGGTGTGCGCTCATGGTTTTTGCTCCTGCGGGTTGTGGGGGGTGGAAAGCGGCATGGGGATCTTGGCGCGGATGGCGTTGGCCAGCGCGACGGCGTCGGTGCGGTCCAGCCGCGCGAGGACGTGTTCCCAGCGGAAGCCGAAGCTGCCGGGCTCCTCGCGGTGCAGCAGGTTGAACAGGGACTGGAAGGCGCGCCGCCGCATCCGGAACTCGTCCTGGATTTCCTGGAACTTGGCGAGGAAGCTGCGCAGGTAGATCTCGGCGAACTCGCGCCCGTTGGCCAGGTGCGCCAGCCGGCGGTTGACGGGCTTGGCGTAGTCGGCCGCCAGCTGCAGCAGGTCGGTCTTGAAGTCGGTGAACGTGCCGGTGTGGTCGGCGACGATGAGCTCCACCGGCAGGCCGTCCTTGTTCTCGATGATGATCTCGTCGCCGTCGTCAAACAGCACGGTCTGCGTATCCACCGTCATGCGCCCGACGATGATGTTGGCGGCCGCCGCCTGGCCGAGCAGGCGCGCGAGGCGCAGGCCGTATTCGAGGGAGAGGTAGCGCGACGGCAGGATCTTGTCGGAGGCGACGCCGCGGACATACTCGCGCTCGAAGTAGGTCGCCCAGATCAGGCGGCCGAAGTAGTGGCCGTTCGAGCCCTGGTAGCGCTCGACGATCTTGCGGGTGGTCATCTGCGTCGGCAGGTTCATGCCGAGCTGGCGGCAGCCGAGGCGGCGGTCGAGGATGTACTCGGTGTAATCCTCGGCCTCCATGATGGACCAGCACAGGTCCTTGTTCTCGTCGAGGTGCTCCCAGATGCCCCATTTCTGCATGCGCAGGATGCGCACGATGGGCTGCGCGGAGCCGGCGCGCTTCATCTCCACGAGGAACACGCCGCGGCGGCCGGAGAACACGCCGCGGCGCGAGAGCGAGGTCACCACGCGGCCTACGTTGATGTATTCGATGTCGGTGAATTCGCGGAGCAGGTTGAAGAGGAAGCCCTTCGCGCGTTCGTCGCAGAGCGCGCGCAGTTCGGGGTCGTTGGGCTGCGCCTCGAACTCGTCGAAGATCGAATCGAAGATCAGCTCGCCGTGCAGGATGCGGCCGCCCGGCACCCATTCGATCTGCATGAAAAATTCCGGGCTGAGGCCGAGCAGGATCTCCTCCGGCGGCGACTGGTCGCGCTTGCCCACGAGGGCGGCGAACATCTGGTTGCGCCAGATCAGGTTGTCCGGGTCGTCCTTCTGCAGGTCCGCCGGCACGAGGGCGCGCAGCCGGGCGAGCAGGTCCGCATGGTACGCCTGGACCGCTGCCGGCGCACACTGCGTCAGGTCGCCCTCCGGCCCGGCAGGGGGCTGGAAATCCGTCGTGCTGAAGAAATCCACCTCCGGGTTGTACAGGCGGTTGTGCCGCGGCAGCAGGTCGCGGATCTCCTGCAGCGCGCGCGCCAGCTCCGGCGCGGGCAGCGTCCCGAGCCGGGCGACCTCCTGCACCGTCAGGTGCTTGGTGCCCGTGATGTGGTTGTAAAAATAGACCACCGCGCTGCCGACCGGCATCCGCGCATGCTCGATCATCTGCGCCATCTCGCTGGCGGTCTGCGGCAACGGGTTGATCCGCCAGCACTCGCCGCGCTCCTTAATCGCCTGCCGGACGCGCACATCGCTCAGCATCAGGTAGCGGATCTTCTGCTTGGAAACCAGCTGCTGCAGCAGCTCGTCGGCCTCGAAGGCCAAGGGCATGTTGTCGGGATCGGGCCGGATCAGGATGCGGTCGCCCTCCATGATCAGGTCGACCGACTGCGCCCACTCGTTGACCTCTTCCTCTTCGGTCAGCGGCGGCTGCCCGGCCTGCTGCCGGCGCGTGTTGAGGTCCTGCACAAAGGCCAGCCGCTGGGTCGCGTGGATGCCCGGCAGCGTGATCAGGACGCCCGCAAAGGGAAACACGGTGCCGATCCGCACCGGCGGCACATTCGCTCCCGGGCGCCCCAGCGGCGGCTCACCTATAATGCGCAGCGTCATGACAATTGGCCTTGATACTTCCCAGCACAGCTTCAGCACCAAAAAACGTGGTCGAGTATAACCGCCCCACCCGCCTTGTCCATGCCGAATCAAACCGCCCGTCTGTGGCGGGCGCCGTTGCCCCAGGCCGGGGAAACGGCGCCGCCCGGAGCCGCGCCACGGGCGGGCTGAGCGCCGGCTCAGTTGCCGGTCAGGCGCTCGACGGTCGTGAAGAGCTCCTCGCCGGTGCCGGCGTTGGCGATCTTGAAGTCCTCGACGTGCTGCAGCGGGTCGGCCGCGAAGCTGAGGCGGCTGCCGTACTTCTGCATCATCTCCACGAGCACCTGCTCGTCCTCCTTGCGCAGGCGCTCGAGCACGGCGGGGTGGACGGTGATCTTCAGGCTGAAGTCCTTGTCGTGCCGCCGCCGCATCTGCGCGGCGATCTGCCGCTGGATGGCGACGCTCATGCTCAGGAGGTTTTTAACCTTGCCGCGGCCGCGGCAGTAGGGACAGTCGCTGTAGGTGCTGGACCGGATGCTTTCCTCGACGCGCTGGCGCGTCATCTCGACGAGGCCGAGCTGCGAGATGGGCAGGACGTTGGTGCGGGCGCGGTCGTGCTTGAGCGCGTCGCGCAGCGCGCGGTAGACCTGCTGCTGGTTGCGCTTCTGCTTCATGTCGATGAAGTCGATCACGACCAAGCCGCCGACGTTGCGCAGGCGGAGCTGGCGCGCGATCTCGACGGCGGACTCCAGGTTGACCTGCAGGATGGATTCCTCCTGCGACTGCCCCCCCTTGTGCCGGCCGGTGTTGATGTCGATGGCGACCAGCGCCTCGGTCTCGTCGAAGACCAGGTAGCCGCCGGACTTGAGCCAGACCTTGCGGCGGAAGCAGTTTTCGAGCTGCCGCTCGACGCCGAAGTGCTCGAAGATCGGCGCCTCGCCCTCGTAGAGCTTGATGCGCCCCTTGGAGCGGCGCGAGATGCGGCCGACGTTCTCGCGGAGCTCCTCGAAGACCTCCTTGTTGTCGATGACCACGCGGTCGATATCCTCGGTCAGCGCGTCGCGGATGGTCCGCTCGACGAGGTCGGGCTCCTGGTAGAGGCGGGCGGGCGCGGGCTTCTCGCGCAGGCCGCTGTCGATCTGCTTCCAGATGTCCAGCAGGCCGCGCAGGTCGCGGACGAAGCTGACCTTGCGCGCGCCGGCGCCGGCGGTGCGGACGATGATGCCGATGCCCGGCGGGACCGGCAGGCGCGCCAGGATCGCCTTGAGGCGGGCGCGCTCCTTGTCGTCCTCGATCTTGCGCGAGACGCCCTTGAGGCTGCAGCCAGGCATCATCACCAGGTAGCGGCCGGGGATGCTCAGGCTGGCGGTGACGCGCGGGCCCTTGGTGCCGATGGCGCCCTTGGTGACCTGCACGACGATCTCCGAGCCGATCGGGTAGCGCTTGGCGATCTCGGCGGCGGTCAGCTTGCGCGCGTTCTGCGGGCGCACGTTCTGGACGCCCTCCTCGGCCTCGAGGCGCGTGGCGTCCTCCGGGATCATGTCCCAGAAATGGACGAACGCGTTTTTCTTCTGGCCGATGTCGATGAACGCGGCCTGCAGCCCGTCTTCCAGGTTCTGCACGCGCCCCTTGAAGATGCTGCCGACGACCCGGTCCTCGCTCTCGCGCTCGATGAAAAACTCCTCCAGGTTGCCCTCTTCCAAGACCGCCACGCGGACCTCGAGGCTCTCCGCGTTTACGACGATCTCCTTCTTCACCTTGTGGCCGAAGCCCAGCATGGCGAGCAATGATTTGATCATGTTCATTCCTTTCCTTTTAGACTTACAAACGACGGCGCACGTACACGCTTTGCACCAGGCCCAGCGCGGCCATTGCACCCACAACGAACGTGCCGCCGTAACTCACCAGCGGCAGCGGGATCCCCATGATCGGCAACAGGCCGATGGTCATGGCGATGTTCACAAAGACATGGCAGAACACGAGCCCGGTCAGGCCCACCGCCAACAGTCTCCCCATTTTATCTTGCGCCACGGCGGCCGCGCGGAGGCCCGCAAACAGCACCACGGCATACAGCGAAAGCAACACGGACGACCCGACGAAGCCGACCTCCTCGGCGATCACCGGGAAAATAAAATCGTTCGCGGAGACGGTGCGCGGGAGATAGCCGAGCACGTCCTGCGTCCCCTGCAGATAGCCCTTGCCCCACAGGCCGCCGGAGCCGACGGCGAGGGCGGACTGGATCGCGTTCCAGCCGGTCTTGAGCGGATCGCGGCCGGGGTCGAAGAAGACGATGATGCGCTCCTTGACGTAGCCGAGGTGCGGCACCCAGTCGGGCAGCAGGAAGAGCAGCGCGAGCAGTCCGCCCACGACCAGGCCGCCCCCGCACAGCAGGATGACGAACGTGCGCAGCGGCACACCGGCGGCGAAGAGCATGATGAGCGTGACGCCGAGCAGCGTGCTGGCCGTGCTCAGGTCCGGCTCCTTGAGGATCAACAGGATGGGGGGCAGCACGATGACGAATGCGAGCACGAGAAAACTGAAGCGCCCGGGGTCGCGCGCCGGGTTGCTCAGGAAGCGCGCGAGCACGAGGATCGTGGAGAGCTTCGCCAGCTCCGAAGGCTGCACCTGCATGCCGGCGAGGGAGATCCAGCGGACCGCGCCGTACATCTTCTTGCCGACGCCCGGCACCAGCACGAGCGCGAGGCCGAGGACGCCGATGAGGTAGAGCGGCCAGGCCAGGTCGCGCAGCCGGCGGTAGTCGACCAGCGCCATCGCCACGAAGGCGCCGAGGCCGAGGAGGCCGAAGCGGAGCTGCTTCTGGTACAGCGGGCTGACCGGCAGCTCCGCGGCGCGATAGGAGGCGCTGTAGATGAAGAAGAGGCCGCCGACGAACAGCGCGAGCATCGCGAGGACCAGCGACCAGTCGAGGCGCAGCAGGGGCCGGGGGAAGACCAGGGGGCTCATCCTTCGCCCTCCCCTGTGTCGGGATGGAAGATGCCCTGCATGAGCTTCTGCAGCCGCGGCGCGACGGTGCTGCCGCCGCTGACGCCCTCCTCGACGAGGATCGCCAGCGCATAGCGCGGCGCCTCGTAGGGCGCGAAAGCGAGCATCCAGGTCCACTTGTGGCCCTCGCCCTTGCCGCCGTGCTCGGCGGTGCCGGTCTTGCCGGCGATGAGCACGTCGGGCAGCTTCGCGTGCTTGCCGGTGCCGGTGGGCGCGTTGATCACATCGCGCATCGCCGCGCGCACGAGCTGCAGATGGCCGGCGTCCCAGGCCATGGCGCGGTTGAGCTTGGGCGGCGTCCGCTGCCAGCTGCCGTGCGCATCGCGCAGGCCGAGCACGAGGCGCGGCTGCCAGACCTGGCCGCCGTTCGCCAGCGTCGCGGCCACCGAGGCCATCTGCAGCGGCGTGACCAGCACCGCGCCCTGGCCGATGGACATGTTGCACGTGTCGCCGTCGCGCCAGCCGCCTTCGGCCTTGCGCGCGCGCCGCTTCCACGCGTCGTCGGGGATCAGGCCGGACACCTCGCCCTCGAGGTCGATGCCGGTGCGCGCGCCGAGGCCCATTTCGCACGAGCGGTCGTGGATCGCGTCCGGGCCGGCGCGCAGGCCGAGGTTGAAGAAGTAGACGTTGCACGAGTACATCAGCGCGTCGTGCAAGTTCAGCGTGCCATGGCCGGAGAGCTTCTCCCAGCAGTTGAACCGCGCCTTGCCCAGCATGAAGTGGCCGGGGCAGTTATACGTGGCGTTCGGGTTGGCCTGCGCGAGGTCGAGCGCGGCCAGCGCCACCACGGGCTTGAAAATGCTGCCGGGCGAGTAGAGGCAGGAGACCGCCCGGTTGAGCAGCGGCTTGTCCGGGTTGAGGTTCAGCGCCTGCCAGGTCTCGTGGGTGATGACGCCGGTCAGCTCGTTCGGGTCGTAGTGCGGCTGGCTGACCAGCGCGAGCACGTCGCCGTTGTTCGGGTCGAGGATGACCGCGGCGCCGGTGACGCCCTCGAGCGCGTGCTCCGCCAGCCGCTGGATGCGCGGATCGATCGACAGCAGCACGTCGCGCCCGGCGACCGAGTCGCGGTGGCCGAGCTGGCCGGCGAGGCCGGGCAGCTGGAAGCGGTAGTTGTAGCCGGAGACGTCCACCGCGATGATCTTCTCGCCGGGCGCGCCGCGCAGCGCGTGGTCGAAGCGCTTTTCCACGCCCGCCACGCCGAGCATTTCCATCTCGCGATAGTTGAAGGTCTCGTCCTCGCCGAGCTCCGGCTCGGTCCGCTTGACATAGCCGAGCACGTGGGCCGCGAGCGCGCCTTCCGGGTAGACCCGCGCCGGCTCGACCTCGACGGCGACGCCGCGCCAGCCGAGCGTCCGCTCCGCGACCCGGGCGCGGGCGCTGCTCGTCAGGTTGCGCCACGCCGTCAGCGGCAGCGGCAGGCGCCGGTGGACGTGCGCGAGGATGTCGCTGCGCTTGAGCTGCGGGGGCTGGCCGAGCAGCTGCGCGAGCTTCTGCACGGTCGCCTCGACGTTCGTCACGGTGTTCTGCCAGCGGCCGGGGCGGCGCAGCTCTTCGAGGTAGAGCACGAGGTTGTAGCTGGGCTGGTTGGCCGCGAGCAGCGTGCCGTCGCGCCCGTAGATCTGGCCGCGGCTGCCGGGGACGTAGACGCGGCGGATGCTCTGCTCGTTCAGGTTGTGCTGGAACAGCGCGGCATTGGTCACCTGCATCCACCAGAGCCGCCCCACGAGCGCGCCGAGCGCCAGCAGCATCACGGCCAGCAGCACGCGCAGGCGGAACACCTCGTCGTTCCAGAGACCGGCCGCGCTCACAGGCGGCCTCCGTGATCCAGCGCCGGCCGTTCGCCGAGGCGGCGCTCGAGGCCGATGGCCATGCGGAACATGACCGGCGTCAGCAGCGCGCCGAGCAGCGCCGTGCCGAGCGTCTTGCGCAGCGCGCCGCCGAACGAAAGCGTGATCGCGCCGGCATGGCGCAGCAGGGCGTAGAGCAGCAGCGTCACCAGCGCGGCGGCGAGGCCGCCGAAGACGATCTGCGAGATGTACGCCTGCTCATCCACGTCCTCGCGGTGGCGCTGCGCCCAGAGGCCGGCCAGCGCGAAGCAGAAGCACGAAAAGCCGAGGGGCACCTGGCCGAGCGCATCCTGCAGCAGGCCGGCGGCGAACGCGCAGCCGAGCATGCCGGCGCGCGGGCTGGTCCAGGCGTAGAACAGGACGAGCGCGAGCAGCACCGGCGGCTGCGCGCCGCCGAGCCACGCCCACGCGGGCAGCAGGGCCTGCAGCGTGGCGCCGGTCACCAGGGCCAGCAGCATCACAAGCAGCTTCATGGGCCGGCCGCCCCCGCAGCCGGGGCGGCAGCGGTGGCGGTTGGCGCGCCCGGACGCTCGTCAGCGACCACAAACACATACTCCAGCGCGCCAAGATCCGCGGCCACCACCACGTCCGCCTCCGCATAAAGTCCCGACTCGTTCGTCTTCACATTGTCCAGCCGTCCGATCAGCAAATCGCGCGGGAAGACCCCGCCCAGGCCCGAGGTCACCACCTCGTCGCCGTTCTGCACGGCATGCCGCCGGTCCACGTTGATGAAGTCCATGCGGCAGCTGGGCAGGCCCTGCGGGGTCACGCCGTTGCCGGCGACGATGCCGAACGCCTGCGCCCGGCTGACGAGCGCGGAGACCTTGCACTTGGGGTCGGAGAGCAGGAGCACGTCGCTGGTGCGCGCGGTCGTGGTAAGGATGCGGCCGATCAGGCCTTCCGGCGTGGTCACGGCCAGCTCGGCGCGGAGGCCGCTGTCGGCGCCCTTGTCGAGCCGCAGCGTCTGCCACCAGCCGGTCGCGTCGCGCCCGAGCACGGCGCAGGTGACCAGCCGCCGGGGCGCATGGCTGCGGTAGTCCAGCAGGTGTTTGAGCTTGAGGGTTTCCTCTTCGAGGCGCTCCAGCTCGCTCTGCCGCAGCCGCAGCTGCGCGATCGCCCCGGCCATGCGCTGGTTCTCGGCCGTCAGGCTGCTGACGCCGCGCGCGAGCTTGAGCGTCTCCTGCCCCTGGCGCGAGGCGGAGGCGACGAGATCCTGCAGCGGCGCAAAGGCGTCGCGGATGAAGCCCTTGACCCGTCCGCTGACGGACTCCGGCAGATTGAGGATCACCAGCAGGATGAGTCCCGCCAGGATCAAACCGAACAACGTACGGTCACGCATATCCCGCCCAATTCTGCAACCCGGCGGCGCCGCTAACGGCGCGCGCGGGATCGTGGGATGGGGGGAAGAAGCTGGATGTCGGGCAGGCTCACGCGCGCCCGCCGGCGGCGACCTTGCGGAGCAGGCCCAGTTCGCTGAGCACAACGCCTGTGCCTTCGGCCACGGCGCTCAACGGATCCTCGGCGCGGTGCACCGGCAGGCCCGTCTGCTCGGCAATGAGCTTGTCGATCCCGCGCAGCAGCGAGGTGCCGCCCGCCAGGACAATGCCGCGGTCCACGAGGTCGGACGAAAGCTCGGGCGGACAGCGCTCGAGGGTGATACGGATGGCTTCGACGATGGCCGAGACCGGCTCCTGCAGGGCCTCGCGGATCTCTTCCGAGGTGATGGTGATGGTCTTGGGCAGGCCGGCCACGAGGTCGCGCCCCTTGACCTCCATGCTCATCTCCTCGCCGAGCGGATAGGCCGAGCCGATGGTCATCTTGATCTCTTCGGCCGTCCGTTCGCCAATCATCAGGTTGTAGACCCGCTTCATGTACTGGATGATCGCCTCATCCATCTCGTCGCCGCCGACGCGTACGCTGCGGCTGTGCACGATGCCGGCCAGCGAGATGATCGCCACCTCGGTCGTGCCACCGCCCATGTCCACGATCATGTTGCCGGCCGGCTCATGCACCGGCAGCCCGACGCCGATGGCGGCTGCCATCGGCTCTTCGATCAGGTAGACCTCGCGCGCGCCCGCGTGCGCCGCCGATTCCTTGACGGCGCGCTTCTCCACTTCCGTAATACCGCTGGGCACCGATATGATCACGCGCGGCCGCACCATGCCACTCCGGCTGCTATGCACTTTGCGGATAAAGTAGCGGAGCATGGCCTCGGTGATCTCGAAGTCCGAGATCACGCCATGCCGCAGCGGCCGGATTGCCACGATGTTGCCGGGCGTGCGCCCCAACATCCTTTTTGCTTCTTCACCTACGGCCAACACACGCGTCGTCCCGGCCTGAATGGCCACCACAGAGGGCTCCCGCAGCACAATACCGCGGTCGCGGACGTACACCAGCGTGTTCGCCGTTCCCAAATCTATGCCAATGTCACTGGAAAAAAAACCTAACAGCCAATTCAACATGTCACAAAGCTCCGCTTTGACTCGCACCATTCACAAAAACTTTCGGTGATAGTGCTTGAGCCCCCGCACCCCGTCAAGCCATAAAAGCGCCGCGCCGGGGCCGCCGCCCGGCGGTTTCCAAGGCTTGGAAAAGCGGTGCGCATGTTTTTCCAAGCCTTGGACATAGGCCCCGGGCGACCTCGTCTGGTTGGGTTGTTCAGCGCCTGGGCACCACGGGCTGGGTATGCTTTGGTTCGCGTAACCGACCTTATCCGGATCGCGCGTGGCGCGAGTCTGGAAAAGCCTGCCTGCCATTCACCGGAAGAGGGCACACTCGATGGCGCCAGACGCGGGGCCCTGTTCAGCGCTTTATTTCGGCAGGACCAGGTTCGCGCTGCCGGGCAGGTTGGTCCGCACCGCCGCCGCCCGGCCGCCCGCTACCGGCACGAGCCGGACATTGCCCGTGGTGCGGTCATAGACAAACCGGGTGCCGGCGGGCGACAGGGGCATCTCCGGCAGCAGCCCGCGCTCCACGAGATCGGACAGCTCCGCCGGCAGCCGGCCCACGCGCAGCTGGAAGGCGCTGACGGCCTTCTGCAGTTCCTCCAGGCCGTTGTGCTCCTGCTGTTTGAGGCGCACCTTGGCGAGCATGGCGCGATAATCCTTGGGCTGGGCCGGGGCGTTGGTGGAGGGGGCCGGCGCGGTCGGCGCCGCCGCCTGAACAGCCAAGCCGCCCGCGAGCACGAGCCCCACCGCCAGCACCCGCATTTGCTTTGTTTGCGTCATAGGCACCACAGGTTGGTGACATTTTATCGTGCCCTGCGGCCTTGTCGAGCATCGAGTGGGCGGACAGGCCGGCGCGCGGGGCCGGCGCGGGCATGACGTTGACTTCCCCTGCAAACTGCTCTAGTCTCCGCGGCCCGTCGGCCCAGCAGGGCCGGGTTGTGGGCCAGTAGCTCAGTTGGTAGAGCACGAGCCTTTTAAGCTTGTGGTCCCGGGTTCGAGTCCCGGCTGGCTCACCATTCCTCCCGCGACAGCCCCCGCTGCCGGGACGCCCCCGGCGGCACCGCTTACGCCCCCGCGTCGTCCTTCTGTGCCTGCAGTAATTCCTCGCGGCGGGCCGCGTCTTCTTCCCAAGCGTGCATCACCTGACCGAGTTCGAACTCGACGTTCTTGAGCCGGCGGCCGGCGTCGGCGCGCTCCGCGCCCGTGGCCTCGGGCGCGGCCAGGCGCTCGCACAGCTGGGCCCGCTCGGTCTCCAGGACGTTGATTTTTTTCTCGGCCCTGACAATGCTCTTGTCCAGTTCCTTGAGTTGTCCGTGCCGCAGATGCCGCGCCTGGGTGCGCTCGCGGCGCGCGGCCTTGGATTCGCCGGCCATGGGCGCCACGCTGGCGGCCGGCAGCTGGGCCGGCGCGGCGGCCGGCGCCTGCTGTTGCTTCAGTTGCTGCTGCTGCTGGGCGATCTTTTCCTTGTAATAGTCGTAGCCGCCGACATAGCTCGTGATCCCCGCCGGCGTCATCGCAATCACGCCGCCGGCCACGGCGCGGACGAACTCCACGTCATGGCTGACGAGCAGGACGGTGCCGGGATAGGTGCTCAGCGCATCCTGCAGTGCCTCGCGCGACTCGATGTCGAGATGCGTCGTCGGCTCGTCGAGCAGCAGCAGGTTCGGCGGCCGGATCAGCAGCCGCGCAAACGCGAGGCGGATCTTCTCGCCGCCGCTGAGCACGCTGACGAATTTCAGGGCGGCCTCGCCGGAGAAGCCGAAACCGCCGAGCAGCGTGCGGATCTCGCGCTCGGTCGCGTTCGAGGCGACGCCGCGCAGGGTTTCGATCGCGGTATCGCCGGGGTCCATCGTCTCGGCCGACTCCTGCGACTGGTAGCCGGCGATGACCTTGTAGCCCAGCACGCGCTTGCCCTCGACCGGCTGCAGCTGCCCGGCGAGCAGCCTGAGCAGCGTCGTCTTGCCCATGCCGTTGGAGCCGACGATCGCGAGCTTCTCGCCCTGGTTGATCGTCAGGTCGAGGTCGCGCAGGATCCAGGGACCCTTTTCGTCATAACGGAAACTGACGTGTTCCAGCCGCAGCACTTCCGCGCCGCACGGCGGCGGCGCGGCCAGCCGGAGCTGGCCCATGCCCACCGCGATCTCCGGCATCTTGACGGCCGTTTCCTCCATGCGCTCGAGCATCTTGACGCGGCTCTGCACCTGCGTGGCCTTGGTGTTCTTGGCGTGGAAGCGTTCAATGAAACGCTCGATCTTCTCGCGTTTCACCTGCTGGTTGCGCTGGATCGCCTGCACCTGGTCGCGCCGGCGCACGCGCTCCCGCTGGTACCAGGCGAAGTTGCCTGCGTAGCGCGTCACCGCGCCGCCGGCGACCTCGTAGATGACCTCGGTCAGCGCGTTGAGCAGATACCGGTCGTGCGAAATCAGCACCAGCGTCCCGCGGTATTCGTCCAGGAAGCTGCGCAGCCATTCGACGGCGGGCAGGTCGAGGTAGTTCGAAGGCTCGTCGAGCAGCAGCAGGTCGGGGTCGGCGACGAGCGAGCGCGCCAGCTCGGCGCGCATCTGCCAGCCGCCGCTGAACTCGCCCAGCGGGCGTTTCAATTCCGCCGGCGGGAAACCCAGGCCGCACAGCGTGGCCGCGGCGCGCGCGGCGATGTCGTAGCCGCCGCGGTGTTCGAAGATCGTCTGCAGCTCGCCGACGCGGCGCAGCGTGCGGTGGCGCGCCTCCGAGTCCGGCTCCTGCCGCAGCTCCTCTTCGAGCAGGTGGATTTCGGCGTGGATGGTATCCAGGTCGGGCGCGGCGCGCTCGACGTATTCGTGCAGCGGGGTGGCCGTGTCATCGGTCAGGATCTGCTGGCGCAGGTAGCCCATCCGGATGTCCTTGGCCAGCTCGACCTTGCCGGCATCGGCCTCCATCTCGCCGGCGACCAGGGCGAAGACGGTGCTCTTGCCGGCGCCGTTGGGCCCGACGAAGCCGGCGCGCTCGCCGGCATTGACGCGGAAATTCACGGCATCCAGAACAATCTGCTTGCCGTAACGCTTGCTAACTTGACGGAATTCAATCATAGAGGCGCGGACTTTAGCCTAGAAAGGCGAAAATCATAGGAAAAAATGCAGAAAAGGGCAGTGCACACCGCTGCGAGCACACGCCATGCACCCCTGTTCCAAGCGTTGGAAGGCTGCACGATGACCTATCCAGTGAAACTTGGAAAACCAGCAGTAGTGGCATTTTCCGGAGCCTCCCGCGGAGCGAGAGGACTACTATGACTGCCGCGAACTCATTGTCCTCGCCCTCGATACCACAGGCAAGAGGGTTTCGAGGACGAGAACGAAGGTAGGGCGCGCACGCCGTGCGCGCCGGAGGCACGTGTCACATGGCGTGACGGTTGATGTCCTTAGGCCAAAGGGCACAGCGTCACGAGCTCAACACGCTGGATACCGCGTGGGCGGCGACAGCGCGCCGTCCCTACCAGTAAGCCGCACAAAACAAATCCACCACGCAGCGTGAAGGGCGCTCACGCTGCTGGCGGCGGCGTCAGCGGCGGGGGCTCGGCCGCGAGTTTCAAATATTCGCTTTCCAGGTCGGAGCCGCGCCGGATCTCCAGGATACCGACCCCGGCCTCCAGGAAAAGGCGCAGCGCGGCGGTGTTGAGCGCCTCGGCGGTGTAGGCCGAGGGGAAACTCGCCACGACACGGTTGCCATGCTGCTCCCACGTCACCTCCGGCAGCTCCGCGGCGAGCCGCGCGAGCGGGAGCGTGCCGCTGCCAATGTGATAGGTGACGCAGTGGCTGCGCCGCACGATCTTGTCGAGGGTGTCCTGCCGGACGCGCCGGCCCTTCTCGACAAAGGCGACGTGGTCGCAGAGCGCCTCGATATCGGTGAGCTGGTGCGAGCTGATGACGATGGTCTGGCGGCCGCGCCGCTGGCGGATCAGGTCGCGGACGCGCGCGGCCTCCTTCGGGTCGAGGCCGTTGAGCGGCTCGTCGAGCAGGACGAGCTCCGGGCGGCCGAGGAAGGCCTGCGCGATGGCCAGGCGCCGTTTCATGCCGTGCGAGAGCGTGCGCACCGGCGAGCGGCGGCGGTCCTGCAGATGGACCCAGTCGAGCAGCTCGTCGATGGCCGGCACCAGCGCTGCGACCGCCATGCCCTGGATGCGTCCATAAAAACGCAGCAGTTCCTCGACGCGCGCATGCGGCGGAAAGCTGGAATCCTGCGGCAGCAGCGCGACGCGGCCCGCGTGGCGCTCGGGCGTGAAGGGCCCGTCGCCCAGCAGCTCAAGCGTGCCCGCGTCGGCGCGCAGCAGGCCGACGGCCAGCGCCATCGCCGTCGTTTTGCCCGCGCCATTGCTGCCAACGAGCCCGAAGATCGAGCCCTGGGGCACCTCGAGATCAAGCTGGTCAAGGGCGCGCAGCCGGCCGTAGCACTTGACCACGCCCCGGAATTGCAGCGCGTTGCTCACAGGTCCCTCCGCGCAAAACGCGCGTAGCCGGCGAAGAGGTAGACCGCCGCCAGCGTCAGCAGGAACACCGTCGCCGGCAGCAGGTGTTCCGCATCGCTCCACCACAGCGCCCGCCGATGGGCCTCCGGTGTGAGCACGTTGACCAGGTCCCAGCCGCGGCGCCAGCCGTCGCCGGCCAGCCACGCGGAGAGGTGCGTGAGGACGGAGGCGCCCACCAAGGCCATGAACCCGAACACGAGCGCGAGGTTCGGCAGGGCGCAGAGCTGCGAGATGCCGAGCGCCAGGCCGAGGAAGGGCAACGCATAGACCCACGCCTTCACGGCAAACCACAGCATGTGACAGGCCGTGGGCCAGCCCTCGTAGCCGCTCATGCGAAACCAGCCCACCACCCAGGCGCCGAGCGCGCTCAGGATCAGCGCCACGAAAATCTGCGCCGCCTGCCCGGCGAACTTGCCGAGCAGCCACGGCGCGCGCCCGGCGCGGAAGAGGATGAAGCGGATCGAGCCGCTGGCGATTTCCTCCGAGATGCGCGCCGAGGCCGTCAACATCACCAGCAGCGGCGTGAAGGCGCAGGAGAGCCAGCCGTAGAACAGCGCCAGCGGCGGGACGTCGAGCAGCGTCTCGGCGAGCTTCTTCTCGCCGATCAGGTGCGAGAGCAGGTCGCGGAAGGGCTTCGATTTCCAGAGCGTCGCCGTCACGCTGCCGGCATCCTTGGGCGCGTCGAGGCCGAGGGTCTGGACGAGCTGGCCCTCGATGCTGTGGAGGAAGGTGATGAACAGGGCGGTCGCGCCCATGGCCCCGGCGAGGTAGAGCAGCAGCATCACGATCACGCGCCGGCTGCGGATGGAGTCGGCCAGCTCGTTGGCGGCGACGATGCCGAGGGTTGGGAGCGCGCGGTTCATTTCTTGCGGCGCATGCCCTCGAAGACATCCTTCACGCCGGAGAGCGGCTTGGCGACCTCGGGATTGATGAAGTCCATCATCTGGAATTTTTCGCCCGCCTTGTCGCGCCAGCCCGCCGGCTGGCTGCGGTCGAGGTCGTCATAGGCGGAAATGAGCGAGTAGCCGAGGTCGTGCATCATCCGCAGGCCCATTTCCGGATTGCCGGCGCTGGGCTCCTTCAGCTTCTCCGCCCAGTCCGTGATCTTCTTGCCCAGCTCGTCATTCATCTGGCGGACCGCGGAGTCGAAGGCCTGCGTCTGCTGCGGGTTGGCGCCCGTATTGTTGATGAAATTGTTCCGCGCCAGTTCCGACCGCGTTTTCCAGAGCTCCATCGCCTTCTCGATTTGCTCCTCAAAGGTTTTCTTCTCGGCCTTCTCGTCGCGCTGCGCGGCGGGGAGGTCATCGCCCTCCAGGTTCTTGTCCCGGCCCGGGCCGAACGGCCGGGCGGGACGTTTGGGGATGACAGGCGGCGTCGGGACGCGGAGCATCGAGGCGACGTTCTGGAAGTTGCCCTGCCGCCGACCCTGCTGCTTGAGCTGGTTCTGGAGCGCGGTGACTTCTTCCTGCGCCTTGCGCAGGTCGCCCTTGATGCTCAAGTTGCCGACCAGCAACCCGGCGAGCAGGGCGAGGACGATGAAGAATGCGTTTTTCATGACGGCAGAGTCTAACGGCCACCCACCCCGTGGAAAAGGAGAAACGTGAGGCCCCCACCATCGCGCGCCCACGCAAGCAGGAAGCCGGGCAGTCTAGTGCGAGTCCTCACGGCGCAGGTCACGGTTTCGGATTCAGCTGCTTGTCGTCCTTTTGAACTGCAGGCGCTGCGGCCTCCGCAGGGATCAACCGCTGCGCGGCCAGCCATTGCAGGGATTGGGCCTGCCAGGCTTCCCACATGGGCCCGCGATAGCCGTTCAGCCCGTGGCCGCCGGTCGGCAGTTGGAGGTACTGGGCCGCCACCTTGTGCGCCTGGAGGGCCTCATACAGCATCTGGCTGTTGGCCGGAGGGACCAGCCGGTCGTCCTGGGCATGGGCGAGGAACATCGGCGGCGTCTGGGCCGTCACCTGCTGCTCGTTGGAAAACAAGGCGACGGCCTCGGCCTTGGGGTTTGGCCCAAGCAGGTTTTTCTTGGAGCCAGCATGCGTCAAAGGTCCCATGGTGATGACCGGGTAGACCAAGATGGCGAAATCCGGGCGGCAGCTGAGCTTGTTGACCGGGTCCCCCGCTTGCGCATCGCCACGGTCAAAGTGCGTCGCGGCCGTCGCAGCCAGGTGCCCGCCGGCAGAGAATCCCATGATCCCCACGCGCGCGGGATCGCACTGCCACTCCTTGGCGTGGGAACGCACCGTGCGGATGGCCCGCTGCGCGTCGAGCAGGGGGACCGCCGAATTCCCGCGCGGCAGCCGATATTCGAGCACCACGCCCACAATGCCATGCTGGTTCAGCCAGCGTGCAATGCCGTGCCCTTCGGGATTCACGACCAGCCCGCCATAGCCACCACCCGGGCAGATGACCGCAACCGCCCCGTTCGCCTTGGCTGGGCGATGGACGGTGATGAAAGCCTTGGCCGTCCCCGGCGTTCCGTCGCCTACAGGAGCCTGGTCACCCCAGAGGGCGATCCTTTCGGGTTTGGATTCCGCCTCTGCCGCGATCACGGCGGGCCATGCGGATACCGCCAGGATCATTAGCAGCGCCAGTCGACGGAGGCCGCACAGGAGGCTGGAAAAATTCTTATTCATGTTTCCCCGCGTTTTTTCTTTGTGCCGTTTGACCGGGGACCAGCTTGTTTCGCCACCGCCCGCCTGCAGCCCGCCCGAGCGGCGGATGACCGCTTCAAGATGTCCGGACCAGCCGCGTACTGTGGGCGCAGAGTAGATGCGGGCTGCGGCAGGGTCAAGTGCGGGAGCAGACGCGGTGTGCTTCGCCAAACAGCTGGGCTTCTTCAAGTGCTGTTGAAAACCAAGGCCGACTTTTGACGGCGGCTGGAAAGCCGCCGCTCCCAGCCAGCCGGAACACCGGCGGCCATGAAACCCGTTGGGCTAGCGAGGCACAGGAAGGCACCCGGCTCTGCCCGCAACCGCGTCCATCAGAACGCGGCGCGCCGGGCCGGCCGCATGCTGACGAAGGCGGCTACAGGAAACATATCACGGGATGAAAAAGAGAAAGGCGTCCTTCCCTTGAAGGACGCCTTTCGGTCAGACGCGTACCGCGTCAGCTCACCGGCTCTGCTTGTAGGCCGCGAGCGTGGTGTAGTACTTCGCGAGCATGTTCGGCACTTCCCAGTCGGGGAGCTTGCCGGCGGCGAGATACTTGAGGAAGCGCTCGGTCACCTGCGCGAAGTGCGCCTCGTGGCCGACGTTGTATTTCTCCGGGATGCCGATCTGCCAGCCCGTGCCGACCGCGGCCTTCTGGGCCTCGATGCCGGGATAGGTGGCGGCGACCTGGGCGACACCAGCCTTCAGCGCCTGCTCGAAGGTCGCGGCATCCGTGCCGGGCTTGCACTCGACATAGAGCGTGGCCTTGTAGTTCTGCTCCTTGCCCTGCCGGATGACGAGGTTCGCCTTGGTGCCGCGCATCATCGAATAGTGCGTATCCTTGGCGCCTTCCGGGGCCTGGAAGTTCCACATGACGGAAACCTTGGCATGGATGCCCTTGAGCGCATAGGTGAACTCGCCATTGCAGGAAGGCGCCAGGTTGCCATCGGCGCCGACATCCTTCTTCAGGTAGTCGGGGTAGCTGTCGAGCGCGGTCGCGCGTTTGAACTCGGCGGGCGTGATCTTCGTCGTCCAGCGGCGCGCCTGCAGGATGCTGATGTCCTTCTGCCAGTCGATGATCTGCTCCGGGAAGCATTCCCACTGCACGAGGTCCACGAGGTGCGTGGTCACATCCACGATGGCCTCGCCCTGTTGCACGGTGTCGAAGAACCACGCCGGCCGCTTGAGCGGCTTGCCCGCGACTTCCTTGAAGTAGTGGTGGATGCTCTCCTTGGTGATCGCCGGCTCCGCCACCGTGCCTTTTTCCAGCTCGCCGAACACCGCCGGCACGCGCGAGAGTTCCTTCTGTAACAGGGTGGTGATCTCGCTGCGCTCGGTCATGATGTCGTAGAGCAGCGTCTTTTTCTCGGCAGCCAGCTTGAACGCCTGCTGGAGCGTCTCAAAATCCGCGGGGACCACCGCCATGGGTTTGTCGGCGAGGACGTTGAAGCCCGCCGCGACGGAATCGAGCACGTACTTCGCCTTCTTCGCGTTGTTGCCGGAGATGACGACGACGTTGCCCGCGCGCTCGGCGCACATCTTTTCGAGGAAGTCGGCGCCGGTGTAAACCTGCTCGTCCCACTTGGTCGGGTTCTCGGCGCGCGTGTTGAAACTCTCGATGCGCGCCAGATGGCCCTGCAAATCATCGCCGCCCGGCGAATAGACGCGGACGACCGGGCTGACCTGCGGATACATGAGCTTCTGGACCAGCGACGCGTGGAAATGCGCCGGGTCCAGGGTCACCAATTTCACCGCGGCCTCCTCCTTCTGCACCGTCTTAACCTGCTCCTTGCCAGCCGGCGAGCAGCCGCACAGGGCCACCGCCATCAAACCCACCATCAGCACTTTCGTCATTTTTCATCTCCTGATTTTCTTTTCCAAAGCTTGGAAATTGGAACATTCATTTTTCCAGGCCTTGGAAAATTTCACCAACTTTTTTCCAAGGTCTGGAAACCCGCTTACGCCTTCTGCTTCGCGAGCAGGTTGAAGACGCCGTAGCCGGGACGCTCCGCACGCCGCAGCATCGCGTTCGCCTCGGCGTCGCCGCTGAACTGCTCGGCCTTGGCATCCCACTTCAGCGGGCGCTTGAGCTTCATCGCGATCCAGCCGATGGAGCAGGCGGCGAAGACATGGTGGCCGTTGATCACCGGCGTGATCGGCTCCTTGCGCGACTGGATGCACTCGACCCAGTTCATATGATGGTTCTTGCTGACGTAGAGCTTCACCTTCGGGTCGCCAGCGATGAGTTCGGGCTTGCTCGCGTCGAGCGCCTTCAGCGGCTTGCCGCCGGTGGTCGGATCGCTGGCGGTGGTCTTCACGGAACCGCGCGAGACAAAGATCCAGCCTTCGTCGCCGATGAACTTCACGCCATTGGGATATTTATCGCTGACGTTGACGATGACGTTGCCGGGATAGGTATATTGAAGCTTGTAGCCGAGGTGCACGTTCCAGATCTTGTTCGTCGGGAATTCCGCCTCGCCCTCGACCTTCTCCGGGCCGCCCTCGACGAGGCCGAGGCCCCAGTGCAGGATGTCAAAGTGGTGCGAGCCCCAGCCGGTGATCATGCCGAGCGTGTGGTCCTCGTTGCGCAGCCAGCCGGGCCGGCTGCCGACATCCAGCTTGCCCTTGACCGTTTTCTGCGAATGCACGCGCTGCTCGCAATAGTAGACCTGCGGCGTGCTGCCTAGCCACGCGTCGTAGTTGAGGTGCGCGGGCACGGGCTGCTCGGGCTCGTCGACCTTGGTCTCGTCCTTCGGCAGGCCGATCTCGACGTGCGTGACCCGGCCGACGCGGCCGCTGCGGACATATTCGCACGCCTTGCGGAACTGCTCCGACGAACGCTGCTGGCTGCCGATCTGCAGGATGCGACCGGCCTTCGTGACGATGTCGCAGCAGGCGCGGCTCTCGGCGACGGCCATCGCGAGCGGCTTCTGGAGCCAGATGTCCTTGCCGGCGAGCGCGGCGGCGGCGGCCGGCTCGGCGTGCTGGTGGTCGGGCGTGCTGATGACGACCGCGTCCACATCGCTGCGCGCGAGGATTTCCTTGTAGTCGCCGCAGACGGCGATGTCCGGCACGGCCAGCTTGGCCTTCTTGTAAGCGCCCTCCAGATATTCCTTTGCGTAGGCGGCGCGGCGCGCGTCGTAGTCGCAGACGGCCACAAAGTCGGCCACCTTGGTGCCGACGACGCCGGGCATGTCCATGGTGAAGCCGATGCGGCCGCAGCCGATCTGCGCGACGCGGAGGCGCTTGCTGGGCGCGGCGGCGCCGAGTACGCGCGCCGGGATGATCATCGGGAACGCCAGCGCGCTCGCGGCGGCGGCGCTCAACTTCATGAAGTCACGACGGTTTGTCTGCATGGCACTGCTCCTGATTATTGGTTTGGTTGAAAACGGAATTCGCCCTGCTTTATTGCTCCGCCAGCACTCGTCTCTTTCCACTCGGCCCCCGTCCCTCGCCTCTCGTCACTTCCCCAGCGCCCACTGGATGCCGCCTAGCAGGTGTTTGCGGAAAAGCGGGTCGCTGTAATATTCCTTCTTGTGGCCGAGCGCGGTGTAGAAGCTGCGCGCGCCCTCGAACTCGTGGCACCACGACAACGGAATGCTGTCGGGGAGCGCATCGATGGTCGTCTTCAGCTTGGCATTCACCTTGAGCGCCTTGGCATTGCCGGTCAGCAGCACGCGCAAATCCTTGGGCTGTTCCTTCATCAGGTAGAATTCATCCTCCCAGGCCCACGTGGTGCCCGGCAGGCAGGCCGTGGCGGGATGCTGCTTGTCCACGATGTTGATGGTGAACTTCTGGAGCGGAGGATGGCACCAGAACGTGCCTCCGATGAGCTGCCAGAACCACGGCCACTTGCGCTCGCTGCCCGTGGCCGAGTGGATGCCGACAAACCCGCCCCCGTTGCGGATGAACTTCTGGAAGGCCGCCTTCTGGGCTTCGGTGTCGAAGGCGGCGTTGTTGGAGTTGTCGAAGATCACCACGCGATACTTCTTGAGGTTGTCGTCGGTAAACACCGCGGGATCGTCGGCGGCGTCCATGGCGATGCCGCCTTCCTTGCCGATTTCCTGCAGCGCCTTGACGCTCGCGGCGATGTTGTCGTGGACAAAGCCCTTCTTGCCGTCGGCCGTCAGGCCGTTGCGCGTGTAGATCAGTCCGCGCGGTTCCTCCGCCTGCGCCAGCAGCCCGCCCAGCAGCAGCGCCATCAGTCCACCGGCCATCCATCTTTGCATCGTGTGCCTCCGCGATGAGCAACAGTGCGCAGTATGCAAACCGCCCGCGCGCATGTCACGGAGAAAAACGTCCGCGGCGCCCGCCGGTTGCTTTCCGGCGGCCGTGGTGTAGTCTAAAAAAAGAAAAGGAGCATGCACCATGAAGACCGTGACACTCAAAGGTCAGCCGCTGCAAGTAACCGGGGTATTCCCCCAGCCCGGCGCGAGCGCGCCGCTGTTCACCCTGACCAGCCAGAGCCTGGCCGACGTGAACCTGGGCAAGTTCGCGGGGAAGAAAAAGATTCTCAACATCGTGCCCAGCCTGGACACCAGCGTCTGCGCGACCTCGGCGCGCAAGTTCAATGAAGCCGTGGCCGCCATGCCGGAGGTCGCCTTGATCAACATTTCCATGGATCTGCCGTTCGCGCAGAAGCGCTTCTGCGAAAGCGAGCGGCTGGAGCACATCACCACCCTCTCCGCGTTCCGCTATCCGCTGTTCGGCGTGGACTACGGCGTGCAGATCACCGACGGCCCGCTGGCTGGCCTGCTCGCGCGCGCCGTGGTCGTGCTGGACGAGCGGAACGTGGTCCGGCATGCGCAGCTCGTGCCGGAGATCGCGCAGGAGCCCGATTACGCGGCGGCGCTCGCGGCCGTACGCGCCCCCTGAGCCGCTTGCCGTGCCCGGCCCGCTTTGCTACAAAACCGGCGGAGCCACCTATGCCGATCTATGAATACCAATGCGCCGGCTGCGGGCGCATCCTGAATTTTCTGGTGCGCTCCGTCGCCGGCCACAAGCCGCCGGCCTGCCCGAAATGCGGCCATGCCAAGATGGCGCGCGTCCTCTCCCGCTTCGCCGCGCCCAAGGGCGGCAAAAAGAACCGTGCTGAACCATCCGCCATCCACCATCCACCATCTGCCCTGCCGCCGCCCGGCGGCGACGATATCCCGCCCGGCATGGAGCGCCTGCTCTCCGAGGCCGAGGGCATGGATCAGAACGATCCGCGCGCCATGGGCCGCTTCATGCGCAAGATGGCCGCAGAGAGCGGCGAGCCGATGCCCGAGGAAATGAACGAGGTGGTCCGCCGCCTCGAGGCCGGCGAAGATCCTGAGAAGATTGAGGCGCAGATGGGCGACGCGCCCGGCGATGGAAACGGCGGCCACGGCGCCCCCGGCGGCGCCGACAACACGCTCTACGAAGCTTGATCCGCAGCGGCCCGCCCCACCCTCCCCCAAGTCCACGCGCGGGCTGGGCAAACACGAACGCCCGTTTCCCGGTGTCAGGAAAACGGGCGGATAACGTACGATTCTTTTCGCACTTTCCAGATGGCCGCTCTCCCGGTAGTTGGTGGTTAGGGAAACAACCAAACCACAGGAGAGACGGCCATGGCGAAGACGGTAGCGGAAAAGCAGACGGAGTCAAAGCCCGTGATTG
>CAIWHP010000234.1 GCA_903912445.1 uncultured Lentisphaerota bacterium | reverse complement strand
GACCAACGTTCCGCCGAGGCCTTCGCCCGTCAGCACATCCACCCGCGCCGTGGCCGTCATATCGCCGGTGCTGCCATTCCACTCAAACCCGAAGGTGGTCAGGTTGGCGGCCTCCGGCACGGTGATGGATTGCCACGCCCAACTGGCGACCGGTATCCCCTGATTAAAGTCGTATTGGGCGAGGGTCAGGGTGCTTTGCGCGAAACCGGTCGCCGCAGCACACAGGCCAAACCCAGCGGCCAGAACGAGATGTTTGACGTGGTTTTTCATGGTTCTCCGAAATCCTTATGAATGATCCAGTATATGCTTTCCCCAATCCGCCTGACCGTGTGCTTGAACGGACTTCAAATCGCCCCATGCAGTCATGCCTTGCAAGCACGCGCATGATAGGCGGCCAGCGTTTCCTTGGCAAGACCGCAGGAGGCTTGCAGGGTCGGCGGCGCAGATTCCCGAGGCTAGGCTGCCCTTCTCGCAAGGCCTGGCGGGCACTGTTTCGTCCATAGCGCGAACCGGCAGGACCGGCCCGGAGCGGCGGCCTATATCCGTCGGCCGGTTTCGGGCTTCAAATTTCAAGTTTCGCGCATGGCTTCCGGCTTGCGTCGGGAAGGAGTGATGCTAAAGTTCGCGGGCCGAAACGGAAGGAAGCCACCATGAAAAAAGTTTTGATTCCGACGAAGCTGGACAAGGTCGCCAAAGAGCTGCTCGACTCGAACGGGCTGTACAAGGTGATCCAGGACGAGAAGACCGACCTGCTCGCGCTCGCGCAGCAGCACCCCGACGCGCACGCGCTGATCGTCCGCAGCGAGAAGGTGACGCCGGAGATCATCGACGCCCTGCCCCAGCTCAAGGCCATCGTCCGCGCCGGGTCCGGCTTCAACACGATTGACGCGAAGTACGCCCGCAAGAAAAAGGTGGATGTGCTGACGACGCCGGGCGCGAACTCCAACGCCGTCGCCGAGGAAGTCGTCGCGCTGATGCTCGCGGACGCGCGCCACCTCGTCGAGGCCGACCCCTCCTGCCGCCGCGGCGAATGGGAGAAGAGCAAGTTCATGGGCCGCGAGGTCACCGGCAAGACCATCGGCATCGTCGGGCTCGGCTACATCGGCCAGCTCGTGGCCAAGCGCCTCGCCGGCTTCGAGATGCACGTGCTCGGCTACGACCCGATCGTCAGCCAGGAGCGCGCCAAGGAAATCGGCATCGAGGTGGTGGATCTGCCCACCCTGTTCGAGCGCAGCGACTATGTGACGCTGCACATCCCGGAGAACGCCGAGACCAAGGGCCTGATCAACGCCGCCTTGCTCGGCAAGCTGAAGAAGGGCGCGACGCTGATCAACTGCGCCCGCGCCGGCGTCGTCGTCGAGGCCGATCTGCGCGCCGCCAAGGCGGAGAAGGACCTCCGCTTCCTCAACGACGTGTATGCGAAGGACGAACCCGGGCCCAAGAGCTGCGCCGACATCGCCGACATCATGGTGCCGCACCTCGGCGCGAGCACGAAGGAGGCGAACCGGATGGCCGCCAAGCTCGCCGCCCAGTTCCTGATGGAGTACGACGAGAAGGGCATGAGCACCTACGTGGTCAACCGCGACCTGCCCACCGGCCTGAGCGAGAGCTTCGTGGATCTCGCCTACACGCTCGCGCGCCTCTGCCGCGCCGTCGTCGGCGCCGAGACCAAGCTCAAGCTCGTCGAGACCAGCTGCTACGGCCAGCTCAAGCCCTACGCCAACTGGCTGCTCGCGCCGATCGTCTCCGCCCTGAGCGACCGCGTGGACCGCGCGATGGACCCGAAGGGCGCCGCGCAGTTCCTGCAGGACATGGGCGTGGACTACGCCGACCGCGACGTGGACGAGCACAAGGGCTACGGCAGCTCGATCACCGTGGACCTCACCGGCAGCGTGGATGCCGACCACCTGATCCATGCCAGCGTGCGCGGCACCGTGGCGGAAGGCAATCTGATGGTTTCGCGCATCAACGACTTCGACAAGCTCTACTTCGAGCCCAGCGGCCACCTCATCGGGTTCACCTACAAGGACCGCCCCGGCGTGCTCGCGCAGATCACCGCGGCGCTGGCCAAGGCCGGCATCAACATCGACGACACGCGCAACCCGCACGACTCCAAGGGCGAGAATTCCATCGCGATCCTCAAGGTCAACCAGACCGTGCCGGCCAACGTCGTCGCGCACATCGCCAAGGACATTGCCGCCAAGGCCGCCTTCTGCGTCGAGCTGAAAGCGCGGTAAGCGCGCAGCCCCGGAGAACGGAACGGCATGGCAGCCCGGCCGGTCGCCGGACAAACCGGCGCGCCACCGTCTGGCCGCCGCGACAGCCAGCGTCCACGCTTCTGCTTCCGCTTGCACCTGCCAGCTTTCCGGATAATTTCCTCGCCGCTGGTCTGGATTTTGCTACAGTGCTGTTGTTGAGCTTGAGGGCAAGCTGACGGCTGCAGGGGTTGTATGGTCGAGGATAAGCAAGGGGCGGAGGGAGTTCCGCAGGAGGAGCAGAGCGGGACGCGCTGGCGGATGGCCGCGTGGCGTGTGGTGTGGCCCTATGTGACGTTCGCCGGGCTGTGGATCCTGCTGTCCGATACGCTGCTGGCGGCGGTGGTGCGCGACGCGCGGCTGATCGAGCGCATCTCCATCTTCAAGGGCCTCGCCTTCGTGCTGGTCACCGCGCTGCTGCTCTACGGCCTGCTGCGCCGGGAGCTGCTCCGGCGGCACCGGATGGAAACGGCGCAGCGCGCGAGCGCGGCCGAACGCCGGGCGCTGTTCGATCATCTGCCCCAGCGCATCTTCTTCAAGGACATGCAGTCGGTCTATCGCTCCTGCAACACGGCCTTCGCGGCCGACATCGGGCTCACCGAGGAAGCGCTTATCGGCAAAACCGATTTCGACCTGTGCCCGCATGACCTGGCGGAGAAATATCGTGCCGACGATCAGGCCATCATGGACAACGCCCAGCCTTTCGAGGGCGACGAACGCGCGGTTTTGGGCGGGCAGGAGCGCTGGGTGCACATTGTCAAGACGCCCGTCCGTGACGATACCGGAAAATTGCTGGGCGTGCTCGGCATCTTGTGGGACATCACCGCGGAGCGGGCGGCGGCGGCGGCCCTCCGCGAAAGCGAAGAAAACCATCGCCGGCTGGTCGAGGAACTGCCCGACGCCATCGCGATCCACCGCGATGGGCTCGTCCTCTATGTGAACCCCGCCGGCGTGCAGCTCTGCGGCGCTGCGCAGCGGGAGCAGTTGCTCGGGCACTCGATCTTCGAGCGCCTGCACCCGGACGATCACGCGCTGGTGCGGGCGCGGATCGCCACCGTGTTGCAGGGCGGACAGGTGCCGCTGGTGGAGGAGCGTCTGGTCCGGCTCGACGGCGCGCTGGTGGTCTCGGAGACGGCCACCACGCGGGTCATGTTCAACGGCGCCCCCGCGGTGCAATCGCTGCTCCGCAACGTGACCGCACGCGTGCGCGCCGAGGCCGCGCGGCGCGAAAGCGAAGAGCGCCTGCACATGCTCATCCAGTCCTCGCCCGATACGATCTGTTTCAAGGATGGCGCCGGCCGCTGGCTGATCGCCAACGCCAGCCATCTCGACCTCTTCCAGGTCCGCGCGGACAACTACCAGGGCCGCACGGATCAGGAGCTGGCGGCCGGCGTGCCGCCGGACGCCCGGGAGGTGATGCTGCGCTGCCGCGAGTCCGACGAGGAAATCTGGCGCAAAGGCCAGCCCTGCCACTTCGAGGAAACCTTCCCGCAGGCCGACGACAAGCACCAGCTCTTCGCGGTGGCCAAGGTCCCGCTGTTCAACCCCGACGGCAGCCGCAAGGGGCTGATCGCGGTGGCCCACGACATCACCGCGCGCCGCCGCTCCGAGGAGCAGATCCGCCGGCTCGCCACGGTCGTCGAACAGGCGACCGAGGCCGTCATCATGACCGACATGGTCGGCGCCATCATCTACGTGAACCCCGCCTTCGAGCGCAGCTCCGGCTACCCGGCCCAGGAGGTGCTCGGCCGCAATCCGCGCTGCCTCAAGAGCGGCCGGCAGGACGCCGAATGCTACCGCGCCATGTGGGCCGCGCTCACCGCCGGCCAGCACTGGCACGGCCATCTGGCCAACCGCCGCAAGGACGGCTCGCTCTACGACGTCGAGGCCATCATCGCGCCCATCCACGACGACGCGGGGCACCCGCGCTACTATGTGGCCAGCGAGCGCGACGTGACGCGCGAGCTGCAGCTCGAACACCAGTTCCGGCAGGCGCAGAAGATGGAGACCATCGGCCGGCTGGCCGGCGGTGTCGCCCACGACTTCAACAACCTGCTGCAGGCCATCCTCGGCTTCGTCGAACTGCTGCTGGCCAACACCCCCGAGGGCGACCAGCGGCACGGCGACCTGCTCCAGGTGCAGCGCGCCGCCGGGCGGGCCGCGGAGCTGACCCGCCAGCTTCTCGCCTTCAGCCGCAAGCAGATGATCGAGCCGCGCATCTTCGACATCAACGCCATGATCGTCGACATGGGGAAGCTGCTGCACCGCGTCCTCGGCGACGGCGTCGTCCTCGTCACCGAGCTGCATCCCGCTTTGCACCGGATCAAGGCCGACCCCCACCAGATCGAGCAGGCGCTGCTGAACATGGCGGTCAACGCCCGCGACGCCATGCCGCAGGGCGGGCGGCTGACCATCCGCACCGCGAATGTCACCTTCGGCCCCACCGAGGCCGCCGCGCAGGCCGAAGTGCACAGCGGCGAATTCATCAGCCTCTCGATCACCGACACCGGCCAGGGCATGACCCCGGAAGTGCTGGAGCACATCTTCGAGCCCTTCTTCAGCACCAAGGGCGTCGGCCAGGGCACCGGCCTCGGCCTCTCCGTCATCTACGGCATCGTCAAGCAGAACAACGGCTGGGTCAACGTCTACAGCCAGCCCGGCCAGGGCGCCACCTTCACCCTCCATCTCCCCGCCTACCTCGGCGTCGAGCCCGTCACCCCGCCCGACGCCGTCCGCCTCGAACAGCAGGTCCCGCGCGGGCGCGGCGAGCACATCCTGCTGGTCGAGGACGAGCCCGAGGTCCGCAACCTCGCCGCGCACGTCCTCCAGGCTTTCGGCTATGTCCTCACCGTCGCCGAGTCCGCGGCGGCTGCGCGGGCCGTGCTCGCCGCCCCCGCGCAGCCCTTCGCCGCGCTCTTCAGCGACATCGCCCTGCCCGATGGCAACGGCATCGCGCTGGCCGACGAAATCCGCGTCCGCCAGCCCGGCCTGCCCGTGCTGCTCTGCAGCGGCTACAGCGACGCGCTCACCCGCTGGACCGACATCAACACAAAGGGCTACCACTTCCTGCAGAAGCCCTACCCCGCGGCCGCGCTGCTCACGCTCCTGCGCCACGTCCTCGACACCCACGCGCCCGCGCCGGCCTGAGTTGGGCGGCGCGGCTTGGATACGGCAAGCCGGCAAACGTTGCCGGAAGAATTTCACAAAAGGGAACAAAGCGAACGAAGGTGCTTCGTTTCCTTCGTTGTCTTCTGTGAAAGGCTTTCCGCTCCCGCTTTCCTGCTTTCCTCCTTCCGCACTCCGGTAATCTGTGTCAGCGGTGTTGGTAATGTGGTCCTCGGGATTCAGGAAGTACTGGAATTTATGGAACGACGGGAGCATCGTTTTGGGCCAGTGGGTGAAAGTGAAAACATCCACTGGGGCGACACGGGAGACGCTCGAAGATTTCGCTGGGGTTACT
>CAIWHP010000233.1 GCA_903912445.1 uncultured Lentisphaerota bacterium | reverse complement strand
CATCGCCCGTGGGCCACGCCGGCGGCGGCAGATGCGCGAAGCGGTAGATGCCCGACGGAAAATCCTGCCGCGCGTCCTGCTCCAGTCCGCACGCGCGCGCCGCAACGCCGCATAGGCCGAGCGCCAGCGCATCCTCCGCCTGCACCACGCCCGTGTTCTCGAAGCGCGCCAGCACCGACGGCGTATCGAACAGCAGGTCGAGCGCACCGGCGGTGTCGCGCGCGGCCGCGTCCAGCCGCCGCTGCAGCTCCGCGACCCGCGCGGCGTTGAGGTCGAACGCGACGCCACCCGGCCGGATCCAGCCGCGCCCGAAGCGCGAGCCGCACGCGAGCGCCGTCAGGTTGAGAAAGTCGCCGCGCAGCCGTCCACAGAACGAGGCGGTGGGCAGGAACGCCACGTCGCCGGCGAGCGCCCCAAGGTCGCCGACGTGGTTGGCCAGCCGCTCCAGTTCGAGGGCGACGCCACGCAGCGCCTGCGCGCGCGGCGGCACGCGGCAGCCGGCCAGGCTTTCGAGAATCTCGCAGTAGGCCAGGGTGTGGCCCACGGTCGTGTCGCCCGCGAGCGTCTCCATGTAGTGCATCGTCCGCGCATCCGGGCCGCCGGTGAGCGCGCGCTCGACGCCGCGATGCTGGTAGCCGAGCGCGATCTCCAGGTGCAGCACGCGCTCGCCCTGGCACTGGAAGCGGAAGTGGCCCGGCTCGATCACGCCTGCATGCACCGGGCCGACGGCGACCTCGTGAACCTCGTCGCCCTCGACGCAGTAGAAATCAATCACGCCCGGCGTCGCCGCGCCGGGCTGGCGGACCGGCTTGAGCCACGGATGCCCGTCGGGCCGCACGCCCAGCTGCTCGAAAATTTCGCGCTCGAACAGGTGCGCCGCGGGCACGTCGGGCGTCAGCGCCGGATAGTTTGCCCCCACGCGCGTGCCCAGCACCGCCACCGCGCCAGCGCCCGGCGCGAGCACGGCGAGCAGGCGCGCGCCCCCACCCTGCTCCGCCTGCCCGGACAGTGAGAGCAGCCGCGCACCATGCTGGAAGGCATGCACGATATCGGCGCGGAACTCCGCCACCGGCACCCCGGGGATTTCCGGGACCGCGCAGGTCCGGCCGTAACGGAGCGTGCGCATCACGGCCCACCCCCCAGCGTGGCCGCAGCCTCGCGCAACAGGCCGGCGAGCGGCGCAGGCCAGCACAGGCCCAACGCCGCCGCTAGCACGGCGAGCACGAGCGGCGGCCACCACGCCAGGCGCGCCTCCGGCTTGCGCCTGTCCTTCGACGGCGCGCCGAGCGCCATCCGCAGGAAGATCGCCGCCATGCCGATGAAGACGACCGCGAGCAGCACGAGATAGAGCGCGGCCACGACCCAGCGGCCGCCGGCAAACGCAGTCCGCGCAATCATCAGCTCGCTGACGAACGTGACGAACGGCGGCGCCCCGGTGATCGCAAACAAGCCGACGAGCCACAGCGCGCCGCTGGCCGGCGTGACCGTGAGCGCGCCGCGCACGTCGGCGACCTTCTTGCTGCGAAACGCCGCCAGCAGATTGCCGGCGGTGAGGAACAGCAGGCCCTTCGCCAGCGAGTGGCCCGCGGCGTGCAGCAGCGAGCCGGTCACCGCCGCGCCGCCGAGGCCCATGCCGAGCGCGAGCAGTCCCATGTGCTCGACGCTGGAGTAGGCGAGCAGCCGCTTGTAGTCGCGCTGGCCGATGATGAACATCGCCGCGACCGCGAGCGAGGTCAGGCCGAACAGCACCAGCAGGTCGCGGCTGAAAGCGCCGAGCCCCGCCGCAACACAGAGCTGGTGCAGACGCAGCACGCCGACCCACGCCGCGTTCAGCAGCGTGCCGGAGAGCAGCGCCGAAACGACCGAGGGCGCCTCGCTGTGGGCGTCGGGCAGCCACGCGTGCAGCGGCGCGAGGCCCATCTTGGTGCCGTAGCCGACGAGCAGCAGCAGCAGCGCCGCCTTGAGCCAGCGCGGGTCGAGCCTGGCGGCATGGCGCGTCAGCGCGTCCAGCGTCAGGTCGGTGCCAGCGCCCGCCGACGCGGCGAGGAAGAAAGTGCCCAGCAGCGCGAGCGCGATGCCGACCGAGCAGATGAGCAGATATTTCCAGGTCGCCTCCAGCGACCGCGGCGTGCGGTGGAAATAAATCAGCGGCGCGCTCGCCAGCGTCGTTGCCTCCATCGCCACCCAGAGCAGGCCGAAGTGCCGGCTCATGATCGTCAGCGTCATCGCCGCGAGAAAGAGCAGCAGGCACCCGCAGAAGATGGCCTCGGGCACGGGCTGAAAGAAGGACTCGTCGTCAGGCTCGTCCTCGTCCTCGTCCTCGTTCGCCCGCGTCACGGCGTCGCGGCGGAGATAGCCGATGGCATAGACCGACGCGGCGAGGAAGAGCACGCTGGTGATGGTCAGAAACCACAGGGCCGTCGCGTCCAGCCCCAGCCAGGCGTCCGGGGCGACGGCGGGCCGTGTGACCCAGGCCCACACCGTCAGCCCCGTGTGCGCCAGCGCGGCCAGCACGAGCAGCGCACGCCGCGCCGGCGCGGAGCGCAGCACAAACGCCAGCAACCCCGCAACCGCCGGCACCACCACGAACAGCAGGCAGAGCGTCATGGCGTCCAGTCCTTCAACTCGGACAGGCGCTCCGTGTCCGTGTGGTCAAACTCGCGGCTGATGTGGAAGACCATGATGCCCATGACGAAGACCGCGACGAAGATATCCAGCAGGATGCCCATCTCGACGAGCAGCGGCGCTTCCTTCATCACCACCGCGCCGAACGCGAAGATGCCGTTCTCCAGCGCGAGGTAGCCGACCACCTGCATCAGCGCCTGGCGGCGCGCGACGATCAGGAACAGGCCCGTCAGCATCGTCGCCAGCGCCACCGGCACGAGCAGCGGCGAGCTGTCCGGCGCCGGCAGCGGCAGCTTGCGCGCGAGCAGCGCGCCCAGCCCCAGCGCCAGCACGCCGAAGAGCATCGAGGGCGTGAAGCCCACGTAGGGCGCCACCTCGCGTTCCACCCCGGCATCGCGCAAGGCGCGCTTGAGCAGCCGCGGAAACAGCCAGCCCTTGAGCACGACCGCGGCCGCGGCGACGATCAACGCGTGCAGCGTCATGCTGAACGGGTGCAGCATGATCGGCAGCAGCCCGAGCGCCGCGCCCTGCGCCGCCACGGTCACGATGCACACGTTCAGCCGCGTGCCGCCCAGCAGCCGCAGGTTGGCCAGGATCAAAAAAACCATCAATAAATGGACCAGCGCTTCCATCATGCTTTCTTCAGGCAGCCCCGGCCCGCGCGCGACCCCGCGGCGCGGTTCCAAGGCTCTTACGATCAAGACTACCTTTTTCCCAAGCCTTGGAAAGCGGAAAGTTCCCCGGGACGGCTCGCGCCTCAAAATAAAGATTGCACTTTGAGGGGCTCGCGCAAGAATAGATACAGTTGCGTTGAGTCAGGGTATAGGAAACCGACCGGTCACTCTGGTTTTTGAGAAGGGGTGTTTGGCGGCAGCAGAAAAAGGTGGGGATGGCTATGAACGGAGGCGCGTCATGAAGTCAACGAGGAACGCAGTTCCTTCCGTACCACGTTTCTGCGCGCTGGGGCGTGCGGTGTGCCTCGGTGTGCTCGCGCTCGGGGCCGGCGTGGCGCGCGGCGCCGAAGGCACTCCCGGCCTCAAACGGCTCAGCTTGGAGGATCTGATGCAGCTGGAGGTCAAAGAGGTGACCACGGCTTCCAAGCGCCCCGAGAAGGAAACGGACGCGCCGGGCATGGTCTATGTGATTGACAAGAACGATATCCGGCTGCGGGGGTACACGCAGCTGAAGGATGTGCTCAAGGATCTCCCGGGCATGGAGACGGTCGAGAACAATTTTTCGGAATTCAGCACCCTGGCGGCGGTGCGCGGCATCGCGGGCAACAACAAGATCGTGCTGCTGATCAACGGCATGCGGGTCAACCCGCCCGGCGGCGAAGACCTGCCGGTCCGCAGCGACATCAGCATCCGCAATGCGGAGCAGATCGAAGTCATCTACGGCCCCGGCTCGACGCTCTACGGGCGCGACGCGGTCAGCGCCGTGATCAACATCAAGACGCGGGAGCCCGGCGACAACCTGAATGTCGAGGCCGCCATCGCGGCCGGGCTGCACAATACGCATGAGCTCTACGGCTCTTTCGGCAAGGTGTTCAACAAGGACAAGAACGTCAGCTTGACGGGCTATGTGCAGTACCACGACTCGGATCTGACCCGGCTGGACACGACCTATCCCGACTGGTGGCGCGCCTACCAGTTGATGGCGGACACCAAGGGCGGCGCCGGTGCGCCGCCGGTGCGCCAGGATTTTGGCCTGAACGGGTTTGCGCGGTTTGAGGTGGGCGATTTTTCGCTGCAAGGCTGGTACCGCGAATCGCGGCGCAGCAGCGGCGAGGGCTACGCCTATCCGCCCGTGCTGGGCTATCTCCACGAGGCGCTCTGGCAGGATTCGTCGCTGGTGCTGGAGGCCAAGGATTCGGCCCAGCTTAACGCATCGATGCGCCTGGATTCGACGCTGACCTACAACCGCTACGAGATCGACCCGCAAACGCGCTATGTCTGGCCCGCCAACCTGCACGAGTGGTACCTGAACGACTATAAATATGGGCTCGGCACGTCCGTTTCGCTGGAGGAGACCCTGCGCGTGGACTTCTCGAAGGACGTGTCGCTGGTGGCGGGCCTGGTGGCCTCGACCTACGATGTGATCCCCAAGTCCACCGTGCCCGGCGGGGCCAATCCGGGGGGTAATGTGGTCCAGCAGGGCGGCGACTGGGTATACTACGAGCGCCTGG
Organism: uncultured Lentisphaerota bacterium; assembly: GCA_903912445.1. Lineage (GTDB taxonomy): Bacteria > Verrucomicrobiota > Kiritimatiellia > CAIQIC01 > CAIQIC01 > DP16D-bin41. The sequence continues at coordinate 17,892 of CAIWHP010000233.1, read as the reverse complement.
GAGGGCCGGCGACCCACGTGCCCCGCGTGGTGGAAGTGAAATATCAGGAACTCGGCGGCTACCTCGAAGGCAACTGGCAGGTGCTGTCGGGGCTGAAGTTCCTCGGGGGCGTGCGTTCGGATTGGGATTCCCGCGTGAACGGCCTGTCGTTCACGCCGCGCGTGGGCGTGGTGGCCAACCTGACCCCGGAGTTCACCGCGAAGTACACGTTCACCACGGCCTATGTGGCCCCGCCGCCCTACTTCGAGAACGCGACCTATGATAACGGCACGCTGCTGGCGGTGGCCAATCCCGACCTGAAGCCGGAGAAGTCCATGAATCACGAGGTGGACCTCAACTACACCGAAAAGAACTACCAGCTCGGCCTGGCGGTGTATCGTGGCGATCAGAAAAACCTGTTCCTGATATCCGACCGCGGCCTGCCCCAGAACATCATCCGCGACGTGGTCTACCTGAGCCCGACCGACCCGACCCAGACGCGCAAGCTGGCGCACTCCGGGAACGGCGGCGACAGCTTCAACGAAGGCGCCGACCTGTATGCCCGCGCCACCTTCGGCGCGATCAGCCCATGGGCCTCCTACTCGATCGTGCGCTTCGCGGAAACCGAAAACGGCGTCACCACGGGGCTGCCGGGGATCTCGCAGCACAACGGACGGCTGGGCGTGACGTGGGCGGTGACCTCGCAATTCTCGCTCACCCCTAGCCTGGTCATCCGCTCCAAACCGGAGGGGCTCAACGCCTACATGTCCGCTTTCGAAGACAGCGTGCCCTACGAAATCAACCTCTATGCGCTCTGGGCGGTGACCAAGAACGTCGAGTTTTTCGCCGACCTGCGCAACATCACGGATCACCGCTATCTCCTGACCAGCTTTGCCGGCGGGGCCGCCCCGCAAGAAGCGTTCAACGGGATGCTGGGCGTGAAGCTGGGGTTCTGATGACGAGCTGACCGTGAGCAACACACCTACAACTCAACCGCGGGCCCCCGCGGCAACGGCCGCGCGTTTTTCGCGCCGCAGGTGGCTGGCGGGCGTGCTGGGTCTGGCCCTCCTCGCCGGCGGCGGGACGGGGCTGGCACAGAGCGGCAGCCCGGCGAAATTCAGCGAATATGAAGTCAAGGCCGCGTTCCTGCTCAACTTCCTGCAGTTCGTGGAGTGGCCGACCGCCGTCATCACAAACGGCAGCGCCCCCCTGGTGATCGGCGTGCTGGGCGATTATCCCTTTGGCACGGCACTGGACGAGACCATCAAAGGCGAAACCGTGCTCGGCCGGCCGCTGACGATCAAGCGTTTCCGGCAGGGGGCCGAGGCGAAGGGCTGCCAGCTCGTCTACGTCTGCCGCAGCGAAAAGGGGCGCCTCAAGGAGCAGCTCCAGTCCCTGCGTGGCGGCGGCGCGCTGACGGTCAGCGACATCGACCAGTTCTGCCAGTTCGGCGGCATGATCGGGCTGGTCAACGAGGGCGGCCGGATCCGCTTTGAGATCAACCAGGTGGCGGCCGAACAAGGGAATGTCAAACTCAGCTCCAAACTGCTGCGCCTCGCGCGGCTGACCCACAAGTGACATGCAACATTTCCGCAATATTTCCATCACCCGCAAGCTGTTGCTGATCGCGGCGCTGACGAACGTGCTGGCGCTGCTGATTGCGGCCAGCGCCTACATCTCCTTCGAACGCGTCGCCGCCCGTCAAGAGATGGTGCGGATGCTCTCCGTGCTGGCGGACGCAGTTGGCTTGCACGGCGCGGCCCCCCTGAGCTTCCGCGACGAGACCACCGCGCGGGAAACGCTGGCCGGCTTGAAGGCCGATCCCCACGTCATGAACGGCACGCTGTTCGAGAAGAATGGCGCGGTCTTCGCCACCTACAGCCGCGACGCCGGCCTCCCGCTCGTGACCGCACCGCCAGAGCAGGAGGTCGTGTTCCGCAACGACTCGGTGCTCCTGACGCGGCCGGTCATGCTCAACGGCAAACGTATCGGTACCGTCTGCGTGGAAAGCGACCTGGAGCTGCTGCGCGAGCGCCTGCTCCTGATCGGCGGCATCGTGGCCGCCACCATGGTCCTCGCGCTCGTGGTGACGATGGTCTTTACGCTCGTCATGCAGCGCTCGATCTCCCGGCCCATCCTGACCCTGGCCAGCACGGCGCGCAGCATCTCCGAACGCAAGGACTATTCCGCCCGCGCCGAGCTCTCGGCCGGCAGCGACGAGATCGGCCGCCTGGCGACGGCCTTCAACCAGATGCTCGAGAGCATCCAGGAACGCGAAGCGGCGCTGCGGCTGAACGAGCAGCGGCTCGAGGCGCTGGTCAAGCTCAACCAGATGACCGCTGCCACGCCGCAGCAGTTGACCGACTTCGCGCTGGAGGAAGGCGTGCGCCTGACGCGCAGCGCCTCCGGCTACCTCGCATTCTTGAATGAAGCCGGCGAAGTCACCGCCCTGCACCGCTGGCCCCACACCGGCGGGGAGCCCGGCCCGGCGGGCGCCGGCCTGTGGCGGACCGTCATCACCCAGCGTAAACCGGTGGTCATCAACGAAGTCACCGCCGACAGCACCGACGCCCCGCCCTACCCGTTCAGCGCGGCCCAGTTGCGCCGGCACATGAACATCCCGCTGTTCGACGGCGAACGCATCGTGGCCGTGGCGGGGGCCAACAACAAGGACATTGTCTATGACGAGTCCGACGTGCAGCAGACGACGTTGCTGCTGCAGGGCATGTGGCGCCTCACGCAGCGCCGCTATGCCGAGGATGAATTGATCAAGCACCGCGACCATCTCGAGGACCTGGTGGCGGAGCGCGCCGCCGACCTGAAGAAGGCCAACGAACAGCTGCTCGGCGAGGTGGCCGGCCGCCGCCGCGCCATCGAGGAGTTGCAGCAGGCCGAGAACAAATACCGCACGCTGCTGCAATCCACCGACCAGGGCATCTATGGCGTGGACCGCGAGAGCCACTGCATCTTCATCAACAGGTCCGCGGCCCAGTTGCTGGGCTATGAGCCCGAGGAAATTCTGGGGCGCAACACGCACGACCTCGTCCACCATACCCGCCCCGACGGCTCGGCGTGCCCCTATGACGCCTGCCCGATCTGTGTCACGCTGCACACGGGCAAGGGCACCCGCACCGACAGCGAGCTCTTCTGGCGGCGCGAAGGCACCTCGTTCCCCGTGGAGTTCTCGTCGCATCCGATCCTGCAGGGCGGCAACGTGATCGGCGCGGTCGTCGCCTTCAACGATATCACGCAGCGGCGGCAGGCCGAGAAGCAGCTGCAGGAGATCGCCACGGCCCTCGAACGGTCCAACAAGGAGCTCGAGCAGTTTGCCTACGTCGCCTCGCACGACCTGCAGGAGCCGCTGCGCATGGTCGCCAGCTACGTCCAGCTGCTCGCCCGCCGGTACAAGGACAAGCTCGATGCCGATGCCAACGACTTCATCAACTTCGCCGTGGACGGCGCCAAGCGCATGCAGACGCTCATCAACGACCTGCTCACCTACTCCCGGGTCGGCACGCGCGCCAAGCTGCTGACGGCGACCGACTGTGAGCTGGTCCTCCAGGACGCGCTGAACAACCTGCAGGTCGCCATCCTTGAAAGCGGGGCCATCATCACCCACGACACGCTGCCCGTCGTGCTCGGCGACAGCGTCCAACTCTCGCAGCTCTTCCAGAACCTGCTGAGCAACGCCATCAAGTTCCGCCACCGCGGCGAAGCGCCCAGCATCCACGTCGGCGCCGAGCGGCGCGCCGCCGAGTGGGTCCTCTCGGTCCACGACAACGGCATCGGCATCGACCTGCGCCATGCCGATCGCATCTTCCAGATCTTCCAGCGCCTGCACACCCGCGACGAATATCCCGGCACCGGCATCGGACTGGCCGTCTGCAAGAAAATCGTCGAGCGCCACGGCGGCCGCATCTGGGCCGAATCCCAGCCCGGCCATGGCGCCACCTTCTTATTCACGTTCCCGGCCACTGCGGAGGTTGTCGCATGAACTTTACCCACTGCCACCGGCCCTTTGAAATTCTGCTAGCCGAGGACAACCCCGGCGATGTCCGCCTGATCCGCGAAGCCCTGCGCGATGCCAGCATCAGCCACCGCCTGCACGTCGTCCCCGACGGCGTCGAGGTCATGGCCTTCCTGCACCACCAGACCCCCTACGCCGCCGCGCCGCGGCCCGACCTCATCCTGTTGGACCTGAACATGCCCCGCATGGACGGCCGCCGCGTGCTGGCCCTGCTCAAGGAGGCCCCCCTGCTGCGCCGGATCCCCGTCGTCATCCTGAGCAGCTCCCAGAACGAGGCGGACATCCTGTCGGCCTATGAGCTGCAGGCCAACTGCTACGTCACCAAGCCCACCGACTTCGAACAATTCATGAGTGTCGTCAAGGAAATCGAGGAATTCTGGGCCATCACCGCCGAACTGCCCTGGCCGCCCCCGGAAGCGGCGCATCCCACGGAGAAAATCGCATGATCGCCAACCACAATTACCGCCCCATCGAGATCCTCCTCGTCGAGGACAATCCCGGCGACGTCCGCCTCACCCAGGAAGCCGCGCGGGAAACCAAGGTGCACAACAACATCCACGTCGTCACCAACGGCGGCGACGCCATGGCCTTCCTGCACCGCGAAGGCCGCTTCGGCAGCGTGCCCCGCCCCGACCTGATCCTGCTGGACCTGAACATGCCCGGCATGGATGGCCGCGAGGTGCTGCGCCGGGTCAAGAGCGATGACAGCCTCCGCCGCATCCCCGTCGTCATCATCACCTCTTCGCAGGCCGAGGAGGACATCCTCCGCGCCTACGACCTCCAGGCCAGCTGCTACGTCACCAAGCCCGTGGACCTCGACCAGTTCATCAAGGTCGTCAAGAACATCGAGAACTTCTGGCTGACCATCGTCAAGCTCCCGCTCGAATGACGCCGGCGGCGCGCCGGCATCCCGCCCGTGGAAATTCGGCGTGCAATTTTGTCCAAACCTTGGACAATCCCCGCGCCGTACCTTCCAAGCCTTGGAACCCGGCCGGGAATCCCTGACATGAAAAACATCTGTTGCATCGGTGCGGGCTACGTGGGCGGGCCGACCATGGCGATGATCGCCAAGCAGTGCCCGGACATCCGCGTCACGGTGACGGACATCGACGAGCAGCGGATCCGCGCCTGGGCCGCCGGCACGCCGCCGATCTACGAGCCCGGCCTGGCGGACGTCGTCCGCGCCGCGCTGGGCCGCAACCTGTTTTTCTCGACCGATACGCCCACGGCCATCGCCGGGGCCGATGTGATTTTCGTCAGCGTCAACACGCCGACCAAGACCTTCGGGCAGGGCGCGGGGCGCGCCTCCGACCTGCAGTACTACGAGAAGGCCGCGCGCCAGATCCTGCAATACAGCAAGGCCGACAAGATCGTCGTCGAGAAGAGCACGCTGCCCGTGCGCACCGCGGAGGCGATGGACCGCATCTTCCGCAGCGGCGGCAGCAGCGTCCACTTCGAGGTGCTCTCGAACCCCGAGTTTCTTGCCGAGGGCACCGCGATGAGCGACCTCGAGCAGCCGGACCGCGTGCTGATCGGCGGGCACGAGACCGCGACCGGCCGCGCCGCGCGGCAAAAACTCGTGGATATTTATGCGCGCTGGATTCCGCGCGAGCGCATCCTGACCACGAACGTCTGGTCGAGCGAGCTCTCCAAGCTCGTCGCCAACGCCTTCCTTGCGCAGCGCATCAGCTCGATCAACAGCATCTCGGAGCTGTGCGAGGCCACCGGCGCCGACGTCGAGGAAATCTCCCGCGCCATCGGCACCGACAGCCGCATCGGCGCGAAGTTCCTGCGCGCCAGCGTCGGGTTCGGCGGCTCCTGCTTCAAGAAGGACATCCTGAACCTCGTCTACATCGCCGAGACGCTCGGCCTGCGCGAGGTCGCCGCCTACTGGGAGCAGGTGGTCACCATGAACGAGCACCAGCAGTCGCGCTTCGTCCGCCAGATGGTCGCGCGCATGTTCAACACGATCGCCGGCAAGCGCATCGTCGTGCTGGGCTTCGCCTTCAAGGCCGACACCGGCGACACGCGCGAAAGCCCCGCCATCGCCGTCTGCCGCGGCCTCGCCGCCGAGCGTGCCGCCGTGGTCATCAGCGACCCGCACGCCCTCGCGAACGCGCGCAAGGAGCTGGCCGACCTCGGGGCCGCCGTCGCCTTCGAGGCCGACCCCTACGCCGCCGCCGCCGGCGCGCACGCCCTCGCCGTGCTGACCGACTGGAAGCAGTACCGCGACCTCGACTTCCGGCGGATATTCGCCAGCATGGAAAAGCCGGCGTTCGTCTTCGACGGCCGCAACTGCCTCGACCACGCCGCGCTCCACGCGGTCGGCTTCAACGTCTGCGCCATCGGCAAGCGCGCCTGGAGCCATCTCTGATCACGCCCTCATGCCCCCACGGTTTTGGAAAAGTTAGTTTTCTGTTTGCCCGCGCCTGGAAAATCTTGCGTGGGACAGAGGAAATCACTTGATTCAGCGCGGCGAGTTAGCACAATGCGGAGCCGACAGGCGCGGTGCGGTGTCGGGCAGGCTGTGAAAGGAACGTGATCATGCCGGAAAATAATCGCAAAGTCTTGATGGTGGGCTACGGCGCGGTGGCGCAGTGCACGCTGCCCGTGTTGATCAAGGAGACCAAGATCCCCGGCAAGCACATCACGGTGATGGACTTCGAGGACCGCCGCGACCAGCTCAAGCCGTGGATGGCGCAGGGCGTCCACTTTGTGCAGCAGCGCGTCACCCGCGAGAATCTCGGGCTGCTCCTCAGCCAGCACCTGCGCGCCGGCGACATCCTCATCGACCTGGCGTGGAACATCGATTGCCTCATGCTCCTCAAGTGGTGCCACGAGCACGGCGTGCTGTATATCAACACCTCGGTGGAAGTCTGGGACCCCTACCAGAACGCCGAGCGCCAGAAGCCGACCGAGAAGACGCTGTACTGGCGGCACATGAGCATCCGCCGGCTGCTCGCGCGCTGGAAGACGCCCGGCCCGACCGCGGTGCTGGAGCACGGCGCGAACCCCGGCCTGATCTCCCACTGGACCAAGCGCGGCCTGATCGACATCGCCGAGCGCCTGCTGGAAGAGAACAAGGTCAGCGGCCACAAGGAGGAGCTGCTGCGCGAGCACCTGCGCACGCGCGCCTTCAACCACCTCGCGATGCAGCTCGGCGTCAAGGTCATCCATTGCAGCGAGCGCGACACGCAGCTCACGGCGCGCCCCAAGGAAGTGAACGAGTTCGTCAACACCTGGAGCATCGAGGGCTTCCGCGAGGAAGGCATCACCACCGCCGAGCTGGGCTGGGGCACGCACGAGAAGCAGCTGCCCGCCAACGCCTACACGCACGCGGACGGCCCGCAGAACCAGATCTGCCTCGCGCGCATGGGCATCAACACCCGCGTCCGCTCGTGGGTCCCCTACTACGACATCGTCGGCATGGTCGTCCGCCACGGCGAGGCCTTCTCCATCTCCGACCATCTCACGGTCTGGAAGGATGACCAGCCGGTCTATCGCCCGACCGTCCACTACGCCTATTGCCCGTGCAACTCCGCCATCCTCTCGCTCGAAGAGCTGCGCGCGCGCGGCTACCAGCTGCAGCCGAAGCTCCGCATCATGAGCGACGAGGTCACCAGCGGCAGCGACATCCTCGGCGCGCTGCTCATGGGCCATGCCTACAAGGCCTGGTGGACCGGCAGCGATTTGAGCATCGAGGAAAGCCGCCGCCTGGTGCCGCACCAGAACGCCACGACGTTGCAGGTCGCCATCTCCGTCGTCTCCGCCACCCTCTGGATGATGGAAAACCCCGAGCGCGGCGTGCTCGTGCCGGACGACCTCCCGCACGACTACATCCTGAAGATCGCCGATCCCTACCTCGGCAACAACCTCTCGATCCCCTCCGACTGGACGCCGCTGGACAACTACTACAACCCCTTCCGCAAATTCAACAAGCCCGACCTCGACCTGAAGGACCCGTGGCAGTTCAAGAATTTTCTCGTGCAGGATTGAGGCAGACATGGTGGATGGGAAATGGTGCATGGCTGATGAAAAGAAACCTGCCGCCCTTTTCCCCTTCGCCGTTCACCATCAACCATTCACCATCAACCATAGGTAAGCCATGATTGCCAAACCGCTGCTCAAGAAACTCGCCAAGGAACACGGCACGCCGCTGTTCATCATCGACCACGCCCAGCTCCGCCGCAACCTCGCCGAGTTCAAGCGCTGGCTGCCACGCGTCCAGCCCTACTACGCCGTCAAGGCCAACGCGCATCCCGCCATCGTCAAGACGCTCTACGAAGCGGGCGCGAGCTTCGACGTCGCCTCGTTCCCGGAGTTCAAGCTCGTCCACGAGAACATCAAGGACCTGCCGGACAAGGCGCGCCAGGATTTCATCTGGGACAAGATCATCTACGCCAACCCGATCAAGGCCGTCGAAACGCTGCGGGAGCTCGACCCGTACAAGCCGCTCGTCACCTACGACAACTACGAGGAAATCCGCAAGGTCAAGAAGTACGCCCCGCACGCCGGCATGGTGCTCCGCCTGAAGGTGCCGAACACCGGCGCCATGGTCGAGCTCTCCTCCAAGTTCGGTGCCAACCCCGGCGACGCGGTCAACCTGATCGAGGCCACGGAGCAGGCCGGCCTGACGGTCGAAGGCTTGAGCTTCCACGTCGGCAGCCAGACGACGAACTTCCAGAATTATGTCCAGGCCCTGAACATGGCCGCCGACATCTTCAAGGAAGCGCGGCTGCGCGGCTACAAGAAGATGAAGCAGCTCGACATCGGCGGCGGCTTCCCCGCGCCCTACGACGCGAACGTCAAGCCGCTGCGCGAGCTGGCCAAGATCCTCAACAGCGAGATCAAGCGCCTGTTCCCGAAGGACGTCGCCGTCCTCGCCGAGCCCGGCCGCTTCCTCGTCGCCACCGCCTGCACGCTCGTCGCCTCCGTCATCGGCAAGGCCGACCGCGACAACAAGCGCTGCTACTACATCAACGACGGCGTCTACCACACCTACTCCGGCATCATCTTCGACCACTGCAAGTATCCGGTGAAGGCCTTCAAGCGCGGCCCGACGCAGATCTGCGCCGTCTTCGGCCCCACCTGCGACGCGCTCGACACCATCTCGCTGACCGAGGAGCTGCCCGAGCTCAACCTCGGCGACCTTGTCTACAGCGAGAACATCGGCGCCTACAGCCACGCCTCCAGCACCTCCTTCAACGGTTTCCCGCCCGCGAAGGTCCTGCACATCAACCAGTGACCGGCAGGCCCGTTGGCGCTTAAGGAGCGGCGGACATCGTCCGGCGCCGACTAAGCGCCCTCGCCTGCCCTGCCATGGCTGCTTCGCAACGGCGGGTGCTTGTCAGCGACTTCGCTCCGCGACAACGGGCTGTTTCGGCCGGCTGGAGGCCCAAGCCGGCCCGGGCCCGCGCGCTACAATCCAGCTGACGGCGCGCACAACAGCACCCCCTGCGGCTGCACCCGCCTCGCTGGGCATGTGACGGCCCATCCGCGGGCCGCCAGCAGCACAGCCTGTGCGCAGGCGCGCGCCTCCATTTTTTGACATGGATTGGAAATGGTCTACTGTGTAGCTGTTGTGGGAGTAGCAAACAGGAAAGGAGCCTGGTCATGGAACACACAAGTGGTCAGAAAATTGCTGAAGCGTTAGAACTCTTGGAGGAAGCCGCCAAGCAAAAGAAGGATGAGCTGAAGTCAGCGATGTCCGATAAATACACGCACCTCAAGAACGCGATCGTGGAAACCGAACATCATCTCGCCAAATCGCTGGCTGACGCCAAAACGCATGCTGTCGAAGCGGCTGCCCATGCAAAAGACGTGGCCGTGGAAAAGGCGTGCGAGGTCGCTCGCGACGTGGACAAGAGCGTGCATACGAATCCATGGCCCTACATCGGCGGGACCGCGGCCATCGGGCTGTTGCTCGGCTACATTCTGGGCCGGAACCGCAAGTGACGGCATCCCACAGGCAGGCCTATGTTTAAGGATTTGCTCAAGGGGTTGCTTGCTGGCCTAGCGGTCAAGCTGTTGGATAATTATCGAGCGCTTTCGCTGCAGTTGCTCAAGATCGAGGCCACCAAGTCCTATCTGCGCGGCGTGCAGATGGCCAGGTTGTCGGCAATCGGCGTGCTGGGCATGGGGTGCATGATCGGCCTGATCTGCATGGGCGGGTTGATCTTGCACGCCGCCCTGTTCATCCTGCTGCCATGGAGCTTGGAAGCCAAAGCGGTGCTTGGCCTGGTCTTGGGCTTGGTATACGTGGTCATCGGCGGCGTAGTGCTGCGTGTGGCCATGGATGAAAAGACGTGGATGGACAAGTCGGGCGCCACCAAAATGCTGCAAGAAGCGACCAGCCCATCCAAACAGGACTGAGGCGCTGGGTCGTTGCGGATAGGCGCAGCGAGGTTGGCGCTGGCGCTTTTCTCGACTGACGCCTGCTGGTGCCTTGGTGGCTCAGGCGTGCGCACGGATGGCGGGGGTTTCGGCAAGATTCTGGCGGATCAGTTGACGGTAGCCGCAGGCGCGCAGCAGGGCTTCCACCTCATCGGCAGTGGACTTGCCGTTGACAACATGGGTTTCGACGATCAGCGGAGGGTGGAACCGCTCAAGCGTGGCCTTGGCACCCTGTAGGGCGGCGACCTCGCTGCCCTCGATATCCATCTTCACAAAGTCCAGCCGGGTCAGGCCGAGCCGGAGGGTCTCGGCGTCGAGCGTGGTCACCGGAATTTTCACGACGTGGTATTTCTGCGCTTCGCCCGCCACGTAGTTCGTCTTGCAGAGCGACGAGGTGTAGTTGCCGCCCGCGAAAAACTCCAGCACACCCTCGCGGTCGGAAATGCCCTTGGGCACGAGCTGCACCTGCGGCAGCGTGCCGTTGACGGCAAGGTTCTTCCGGAAGATGGCCAGGTTCCCCTCGTCAGGCTCATAGGCGATCACCTGCCCGCCGGCGCCGACCTTGGCGGCGAGGTAGACCGTCGCGGCGCCGATGTTGCCGCCGATATCCATGACGACGCCGCCCGCCGGCAGAGCCACATCCACGAAGTCGGCGACAAGGGCTTCGGGATCGAAGTCCTTGACGCTGCGGACGGTGACGCCATCGTTGGTCCGGACGGTGAAGAGGCCGCCCTCGACGCAGCAGCCGCCGAGGGCCGTGCCATAGAGGCGGCGATAGGCAAAAGCCGCCGCCTGCCGCCGGAACGCCCCATCGGGGATCCGCTGGTAGATTTTCCGGCCGAGATCTTTCAGGGACATGCCACCAGCTCCTTCAGCGACCCCTGATCATAGGGAACGGCGCGGGTTGGGCCGGCTGTTGCGCCCCCGGCTGCATGGCGCGCTGGATGGACTGGAACTGGTCCAGCGCTTCGCGGACCTGCTTGTTGAACGGGTCGCGCTCGGCCAGCTTGCCCAAGGTCTCCACGGCCTTGTCCACGCGGTTGAGGCGCATATAGAGGTTGGCGAGCCGGAAGGAGGCCTCGGGACTTTCGGGGCAGATGGCGATCGCCTGCACGTAGGCCGCCTCGGCGGCGTTGACGATGCCGCGGAACTCATAGATGCCGGCGATGGCGCAGCGCAGCTTGGAGAAGGCTTTCTGGGCGTCGCTGTCGCGCTTGAACTCGGGGCGCTTGAGGAATTCGCCGAGGAGGTGGTCCCAATAGGTGAAGTCCTTGGCGATGAGCTGCTGCCAGTAGTTGGCGTCCTGCTGCGGCGTGGGCAGCGGCTCCTTCTCGATCTTCATGATGACGCCGGAGGGCTTGAGGTGGGGGTACATCCAAGGGATGACGTAGCTTTCCTCGACGTAGAAGGAGTGCTTGTCCTTGTTCTTGTCGAAGATCCATTTGGCGAGGATGCCGTTGATGGCCATGACGCCCTGGACGCCCTCGACGCTGACGCGGCCGTTCTCGACGCGGACATCGGCGCCGGGCTGGATCCGGCCGGCCTGCACGTCATCGACGAACTGGCGGAACGCGTCGTTGGCCTGGTTGGGATTGGGGATGAAAATCGGCTCCTTGGGATAGGTGACATCGCGCCCCATGCGCCGCCAGGCAAAGCGCATGATGGCCTGCTGCCACGGCGTAAACTTGGCGATGGTCTCGGGCTTGTCGGGATTGGGCCGCGAGAAGTCGTAGTGGTCGCGGATGTAATTCATGTAGGTGCCGTCGGCCAGCGCGTTCTGGGTGATGATGTAGACGTCACGCCGGTCGAAGGTGGCGCACTTGTTGGTGAGCGCCGGCTCCATGAACTTGCTGATGTAGCGCGAGCCCTGCTCGGCGAAGCTTTCGCAAAAGATCATGTAGGTGGGGACAAAGCGTCCCGGATCGGTGCCGCCATAGAGGACGGCATCCTTGTCCATGTCGGGATAGCCGCCGCCCGGGTGGAACATGCGGAAGCCAAACTGGTAGCCGAAGTCGTGGTCGCGCTGCTCGCAGGAGGACCAGTTGGACACCAAAACCGTGGCCACCGCCAGGATCGCATTCAGGACCAAGAGGCCCAGCGTGGGCAGCTGGGTCCAGCGCGGGCGGGCCAGAGGGAACGACCACAGCCAGGCCGGGATCAGCAGCGTGGTCGAGAGGATCAGCAAGGGCACGAAGCCCGCGGGCAGCAGGCCGCTGCCCTGGCGGAAAAGCACGCTGCTCGCGAGCAGCCCCAAGAGCCAGAGGGACACCCACAGCAAGGCATGGCCCCGCAGCGGACGGTCCTGCTCGTCGAAGTACCACAATGCCACCAGGCCCAGGAGCAACACCATGGCGGCGATAAAGGCGCCCAGCCCCTCCACGGAGACATCGTTGACCAGCCAGAGGAGGCCCCAGATCCCGAGGACCAACACCGCGAACCCGACGATGGCGCCGCCCACCCGCAGCCACAGCTTCCGTCCCGGCAGCTCCGATTTCCAGAACCAGGCCAGCATCAGCGCCAGCGAACAGGCGATGAGCATCGCGAAGAAACCATGCGCCGGCGCGAAAAACTTGGTGGCAATGCCCCAGTTCTGCGCATCCACGCCGGGGTTGATGACAAAGATCAGCCCGAGGCTGGTCGTGATAAAAGAGATCCAGCCAAACATGAGGACCACTCGACCCGGCACCGCGATCTTTTTCCACACCGTGAAGAACAGGGCCAGCGTCGCCAGCGCCAGGGGGGCAAAGACATAGGTGAACTGCTCGCACAGGAACCGGACGAACAGCAGGTTCTGCTTCAGGAAATCCATGCTCAACGGCGAGGACATCGACAGCTTCTGGTACTGCCCGCGCGTGATGTGGTGGAGGAAACCCTCGCGGGTGGACGTGAAGCCCCAGTTCATCGGCGGATTGGTCGAGGCGGCGATGGGCATGTACAGGTAGAAGGCGATGCCGAGCATGAAGACGAAGGTCGTCACCAGCACCCAGCGGCGCCGCAGCCAGTCCTGCCGGCGGCCCCAGACGAGCAAGACCACGACACAGGCAATGGCCACGAGCAACACGGGCAGCACCGCGACGTTCGGGCCGAACAGGATCAGGGCCTTAACTCGCTGCATGAAAAAGGCATTGATGCACGTCCACGTGGTGATCACCTCGGGCACCCCGTAGATCGACATTTGGGCCTGGGGCGGCGTGTAGGCGAGCCAGGCATTGATCAAAATGCCCACCGCCCAACAGATCATGAAAGCGGCCAACATCTCCCAGAAGGCCCACAGGTTGCGCATGCGCTCCTGCCACGAGGCCGCCTGCTGCTGCAGGCCCACAAACAGCGCTCCGACCATCAGCGGCACCAGCATCACCGCGGTCGTCTGGTGGTTGGCGATGCCCAGGCCGAAGATGAAGACCGCGGCGAGCAGCAGGCCGCGCCGCTCCGGCTGCATCAGCCATTTGAAGAAGACAAACGCCGTCAGCATGAACATGAACACGCTCAGGATGCGCATCTCCGGCACGCTGGACCACAGCCAGACCCCGCGGTTGAAGGCGAACATCAGGCCGGCAAACAGGCCCGCGGACAACGCCAAAATGCGCGCAATCAACGGCTCGAGCGGCTCGCGCCACGGTATCGAACCGAGCAGCACGAGGACGCTGCGCTTGGTCAGGATGGTCAGCAAAGCCACCACCGCCGCCCCGGTGAAGGCCGAGAACGAGCAGATCTGCGACGCCGGATCGCCGATGTGTACGAAGTGCCGCCAGATCCAGCCAAGCAGCGCCCAGAGCGGATAGCCCGAGGGATGGGGCACGCCGAAGCGGTAGGATCCCGTCACCAGCTCGCCGGAATCCTGCAGCGTCACGCTCGGGCACATGTAGTAGAAAAAGACGGTCGCGGAAATAAGGAAAGTGACTAACGCCGCCAGCCAGTCCTCCAGCACATAAAAAGCGATGGGCTTGGCCCCACGTGCCGCCAACGGGGCGGGCGCGGGCATAGCGGTGGCCGGTTTGATCGTGTTCTGGGACTTCGTCATGGGCGGATTAGATAGCATGAAGGCCCCTTTTGTTCAAAGGGAATCACATGTCAGAAGTGCAGGCCGGACGCGAGCAGGCCCAAGATCAGCACGGCCACGGCGATGCGATACCAGCCGAAGGCCGTGAAGGTGTGGGACTGCACGTAACGCAACAGCCACTTCACGACGACGAACGAAACGATCGCGGAGACGATGAAACCGATGGCGACCATGGTCCAGTCTTCCGGCGGCGCGCCGGGGACGGCATGGCGCAGTTCGTGCAGGATTTTCACGGTGCCCGCGGCGAGCATCGTCGGGATGCCGACGAGGAACGAGAACTCCGTCGCCGCCGGGCGCCCGAGGCCGAGCAGCAGCGCGAACAGGATGCTGGCGCCGGAACGCGAGGTGCCCGGGAAGATGGCCGCCACCAGCTGCGCGATGCCGACGGCGACCGCGACCTTCCACGTCACTTCGTTCAGCAACGTGCGGCCCTTGAGCCACGCCTCGATGGCGACAAAGCCGATGCCGCCCAGCAGCAACGCCATCGCGATCGGAAAGGCGGTGTCCGGCAGCTTAAAGTTCCCTTTTTCCAGCAGCAAACCGCCGATGCCCGTGATGATGAAGGCCAGCGCGATCTGCGCCAGGTAGCGCTGCGTCGCCCGCTCGCGCCACTGGAAGAGGAACTGGCCCAGCCGCGCGCGAAACAGCGGCAGCACCGCAAGCACCGCACCGGATTGGATGACGATGTTGAACAGGTCGCTCAATTGCTGGCCCATCAGTTTTTCCACCAGCAACAGGTGCCCGGTGGAGGAGACGGGCAGAAATTCGGTGATGCCTTCGACAACGCCCGCGACCGTGGCGGTGATAACGGTATTGGTCATGGCCGCGGAGGATAATCGCCGCCGCACCACGGCACAACTGCAAAGCGCGCACCTGCGCTTCTGGCCGTCAAAACTTCAGGAACCGTTCTAGCTCGTCCTCGTCCTCGAATATCCCGTCAAATTAAATCGAGGACGAGGACGACGGACGATAACGAGGACGATTAAGCTGCGTCAAACTATGGCACGAAAGGACGCCCCACTACCTTTTCCAAGCCTTCAGAAAAGCGCAGTTGAGTCTGGCTGGCGTAACGGGAACGGCGGTCAACCCTGCCGGGGAGGCTTCCGCCCACCAGTGCCCACGCCACCACAACTTCGCAGCGCTTTCTTGGTGGACAGAGGAAACGGCAAAACCATTGCCGGCAGAATCATTTCGACTTGAGGAGCATCGCGGCAGGAATTCACCGCTCCGCTGGCCTATGGCTTCCTGCTCTTATGATCCTGCCCTCAATGGTTCTGCCGAAAAGCGCCGGCATCACTCGTCCCTATGGGTGGCGCAATTTCCAAGCCTTGGAAAAACGGCCCAATTCTTTTCCAAGGCCTGGAAATTCAACAAGGGTCGCAACCGCCGCCGCGTGAGGTCACGCGGCCTACACAAGTCTCGTTGTAGGCCGGAGCCCCACCCCAGCGATATCCGCTGTAGGCCGGGTCACCGACCCGGCGGAATCCGTTGTGGACCAGACGTTACTTTTCCACGTCGGTGCGGAACGGGGTCGCGGGCAGATCGGCCTTGTTGAACAGATTGACGTCCGGTACGTTCGACCAGCCGTAGCGGACCGCGACCGGCTGCTTGACCTCGGCGCTGCTGACCACGACGGTATCGCCTTCGATCACAGCTTCGGCGGGGACAAACTTTTTATCGACACCCGCGATGGTGAAACCCTTGAGCGCGCCATCCTTGGCCACGAGGCCGCCGCCGAGATGGTCGAAGCTCAACACCGCCTTGCCGCCGCTGACCTTCATCTTCTTGAAGACTGGGCCGGAGTATTCGATCTTCTCGCCGTAGGCCAGCGCGCGCGCCGCGAGCGCCAGGCGGCCGCCGACCGGCTCCTTCGCCTTCGGGTGGATATCCTTCGGCGTGCCGTGGTCGGTAATGACCGCCATCGCGGTGTTCGGCGTCTTCTGCATCGCGATGAACTGCGCCTCGCGCAGTTCCGGGGTCATCCCCTCATGCGGTGCGATCTGCACGAAGAGGAACGGGAAGTCGCCACAGCCCCAGACCTTGCGCCAGTTGCCGATCATCGCCGGGAAAAGGGTCTGGTATTCCTTCTGGCGGCCGTTGTTCGATTCGCCCTGATACCAGATGGCGCCGCAGATCGGGTACGGGAGCAGCGGCGCGATCATGCCGTTGAACAGTGCGCACGGCCGGTTCGGGCCGGTGCTGGGATCGGCCGGCATCCGCGGGCCGCGCGGCTCGGGCTTGCCCTCGGCCTTCGCCTTGGCGACGGCTTCCTTATGCTTGGCTTTGGCCTGCTCGAACTGCGCCTTGGCCTTGACGGGATCCCACTTGCCGACGGCCTCGGCCTGCCGGGCGAACGCCTCCGGCAATACCTTTTGCAGCGTCGCGTGGTCGGTCCAGGTCTCGGCATAGGTTCCGCCCCAGTCGCTCTCGATCAGGCCCACGGGGATGTTGAGCGCCTTGCGCAGGTCGCGGCCGAAGAAGTAACCCACGGCGGAAAAACTTTCGACGCTCTTCGGCTCGCACACCTGCCACACGGCCTTCACCCCGGTCTGCGGCGTATCGGCGGTGTTCTTCGGCACGTGGAAGAGGCGCAGCTGCGGATCGGCGGCGTTCGGGATGACCTGCGCGCCGTTCTCGGCGGAGCGGAGCGGCCATTCCATGTTCGACTGGCCGCTGCACACCCAGACTTCACCCACACAGACATTGGTCAGCGTGATCGTGTTTTCGCCGCGGATCACCAGCTTGAACGGGCCGCCCGCGGAACACTTGCCCAGCTTGGCCATCCACTTGCCATCGGCCGCGGCGGTGGCCGTCGCCGACTTGCCGCACAGCTCCACGGTGACCTTCTCGCCGGCCTTCGCCGTGCCCCAGACGGGGATGCTCACGCCGCGCTGCAGCACCGCCCCATCGGTGAACAACGGATGCGGCTGGACCTCCGCCCGCGCCCCGCACACCAACGCCACCCCCACGACACCCGCCCAGATCATATGCTTCATAGTTGTCTCCCAAGTGCGTGAATGGCTATCAAAACCGTCCGCGTTCCGCAACCGCGAACTTCCGCGGTGCCCTGCCCTGCGGAGGCAGACAAAGACTTAACCACAGAGGGCTCAGAGGTCGAATCCCTTCGACCTGGCTCAGGGCAGGGAGGGCACAGAGGAAAAGCAAAAGGCAGCAGAGTTTAACGCAAAGACATGGCGCGGCTGACGCCGCAACCAAAGCAGAAGAAAGCCACGGATTACACGGAGCACACGGATGGAAACCAGAAAAGACGGGCTTACCACTTTCCCCATCCGTGTTGGTAATGTGGTCCTCGGGATTCAGGAAGTACTGGAATTTATGGAACGACGGGAGCATCGTTTTGGGCCAGTGGGTGAAAGTGAAAACATCCACTGGGGCGACACGGGAGACGCTCGAAGATTTCGCTGGGGTTACT
>CAIWHP010000232.1 GCA_903912445.1 uncultured Lentisphaerota bacterium | reverse complement strand
CGGCGACGGCGCCGAGGCGCTCTACGGCCACAAGGACCGCCTCGTCGGCAGCCTCACCGCCAGCTACGCGTTCTGACCGGACTTCCAAGGCCGCAAGGCCGGCCCCGCGACGAGACCGCCCTCCCGTCGCGGGGCTTTCTTTTTCCGGGCCATCGGGCGTGCCTTGGACTCTGTGCACGCTGCTCCCGCTGCCGTTCCCTCATGCACACGCGGCACGCTTTCTGATTTTTTTATTGGTACGCAACTTGCTAAATTGAGCGCAACCCATATATTCGCCAGCTCCTATCTTGCAGGTGATAATTGAAAACAAATAGTGGTTTGATTGTTGAGCAGGGTTGGTCCGGTCGCCCCACGGGGGGGGCTTGGCGCGGGCAGGCCCTGGCGCTGGCGGCGCTGATGACGTGGCTGCCGCTGCGGCGCGCGGAGGCCGAAGAGCGGCTGGATTTCAAGACGCTTTATTACAAGGAGGACGGCGACCGCATGAAGGTGTTCGCGCCGTCCGCCATGCTGGAGCATGAGCTTACGCCGACGCTGATGATCAGGCTCGAGGGCATCTATAATTCCATATCCGGCGCGACGCCCACCGGCGCCCCGCCCCGGCCCGCCGCGGCGGCCAAGGCCGTGACAACCGCCCCGACGGCGTCCAGCCCCTCCGGCTCGACCGGCTCCTCCAGACCAGGCAGCGGTACGACGGCAGCGGCCCCCGCGCCGGTCGTTTCACCGGTCGTGACGGCCCCTGTCCACCATGACGACGATGTTGAAGCCGAGGGTAACGACCGGCGGCTGGTCCGCGTCGGCGGCACCAGCGGCATCCGGGCGCTGCCCCTCAACCGGTGGGCCAAGGCTGGCGCAACGCCTGCGCCTGCACCTGCCCCCTCGACCGCGCCCGCGCCTGTTTCCGCGCCAACCGTGACGACCAGCCCGTCTGCGCCTTCCTCGTCCACGACCACGGCAGCACCATCCGCTCCCGCTTCGTCCACGCCCGGTGCGCCGGCAGCTGCTGCTGCGCCCGCCGCCACACCGGCGGCCGCGAATGCGAGCAGCAAGAACCAACCGGTGCCTAGGGCCAACTCCAGCGACCAGCGTTACGGGCTTGTGCTGGAGCTGATCAAGACGTGGGAGCGGCACACCGTGGCGGCGCAGTTCGCCTACAGCACCGAATCTGACTATGTATCCAAAGGCCTGGCGTTGCGCGATGCGATCGATTTCAACCAGAAGAACACAACGCTGCTGCTGGGCGTCTCGGCGAACCACGATCTGGTCCAAGGTTACTATCAGCCGGATACGACGACCAAAAATTCCTATGATGGCATGATCGGGGTCACCCAATTGCTGGACCCGAAAACGTTCATCACGGTCAACCTTACGCTCGGGCAGTCCTCGGGTTATCTCACCGACCCTTATAAAGTCGTTGAGCTCAACGGCACCTTGATCCCGGAGAAGCGGCCGGACAGCCGCAACAAGCAGGTCGTCTACCTGGCGCTGAACCGCTTCATCGAGCCGGCCGAGGCCAGCGCCGAAGTGAGCTATCGCTACTACCACGACTCGTTCGGCATCATGGCGCACACGCTCACCTTTGCGTGGTATCAGAAGCTGGGTGAGCATTTCATCCTGCGCCCGATGGTGCGCTATTACCAGCAGGGTGCCGCGAATTTCTACGCCGAGCGTTTCGCCGACGCACCGGAATACTATTCCGCCGATTATCGCCTGTCAGAGCTGTCCGCCCTAGGCTACGGCCTCAAGCTGATCTGGAAGCCAGCCCAGCGCCTGTCGTTCGATGTGGATTTCGAGCGCTACGAACAGCAGGGCCGCGACGGCGTCACCTCGCAGGACGCCTATCCCGCGGCCACCATCCTCATGGTGGGGGCGACCTTATGGTTCTGACCTCCGCCGGTTTGTTCGACCGCATGGCGGCCGTGCCGCCCCAGCGGCATGGCGACTATACCCGCCTCACGTTCCAAGCGATGGGCACACAGAACAGCATCCTGTTCCGCGCGCCGGCGCCCGCCCTGGCCACCGCCTTCCGTGAGGCCGCCCTGCGCTGGCTCGCCGGTTTTGAGGCGCGTTTTTCCGCGTTCATCCCAGAGAGCCTCATCGGCCGCCTTAACGCCGCCGCCGGCAACGGGGACTGGTTCGAGGTGGATGCCGAGGCGCAGGAAGTGCTGGCGCTTTGCGACTGGTTCCACTGGAAGACCAACGGTATCTTCGACCCGACCGCCGGTACGCTCACCCGGCTGTGGGATTACCGCCGTGCGTTGGAGGTCGAACCGACGGCGCTGGAAATTACCGCCGCGCGCGACCTCCTCGGGTGGGGCCGCGTTGAACGTACGCCGGGCCGCATCCGGCTGCCGCGCGCCGGGATGCAACTGGATCTGGGGGGCATCGGCAAGGAGTACGCGGTGGACCGCATCGCGGAGCTGGCGCAGCGGCTGGGCATTGCGGATTTCCTCGTGGATTTTGGGCGTGATGTGCGCGCCGCCGGTTCGCCGCCGGAGGGGGGCGACTGGCGGGTCGGCCTTGAGCACCCGGAGCAACCCGACGCCTGCTGGAGCAGCGTCGGCCTGCACAACGCCGCGTTGTGCTGCTCCGGCGACTACCGCCGCTATGCCGTCATCGGCGGCCGTCGCTACAGCCACCTCCTGGATCCGCGGACCGGCCGGCCCGCGCAGGCCGGTGTCCACGCGGCGTGGGTCATCGCGCCCACGTGCACCGAGGCCGGCATCCTGACCACCGCCGCGTGCATTCTCGGCGCTTCCGCGGCGGGCGCGCTGTTCGATCAGACGCCGGGCACGGCGGGCTGCGTGTGGAGCGAGCAAGGTTTGTTTCAGTCACGGAGATTCCAAGCCTATGAACTCAAAGCACAAAAAATCGGCGCGTAACTTCGCGCTCGCGGTGGCGCTGGGCGCGCTCCTCGCCGTCCCCGTCATCGCCGCCTGGAAAACCGGCGAACGCCTGCCGGACCTGGGCGCGTTCAAGCTCGAAGGCCACCTGCCGGCGCTCGCGGGCCGCGTGGCGCTGGTGGATTTCTGGGCCTCGTGGTGCGGACCGTGCAAGAAGTCGTTCCCGGAACTCGACAAGCTCCAGCAGGACTATGCCGGGCGCGGCCTGACCATCCTGGCCATCAGCGTGGACGAAAAAGCGGAGGCGATGGAAACCTTTCTCAAGGACCATCCCGTCACCTTCGCCACCACGCGCGACGCCAGCCAGAAGCTGGTGGCCGCCGCCGGCGTCGAATCCATGCCGACGAGTTTCCTCGTGGACCGCAAAGGCGTGATCCGCTTCACGCACGTCGGTTTCCGCGGCGCGGAAACGGTCAAGCAGCTCAAACAGGAAATCGAGCAACTGCTCGCGGAGAAATGATGCACCTGCGTTTTCTTGCCTGGGCCCTGCTCGCCGTGTGCGCGCTCGGTCTCGCCGGTTGTGCCAACGTCAAACCGTGGGAGCGCGGCACGCTGGCCGACTACACCATGCGGCCCGACCGCGACCCGCTCAGCGACACGTTCAGCGAGCACGTCTACTTCACCCGCGAGGCCGCCAGCGGCGGCCGCGGCATCGGCGGCGGCGGCTGCGGCTGTAATTGAAGCCAGCCCGTTGCATGGGACAAGCCGCAAGCACACCGCGCGTTGGTGGGGTGGTCGGAGCGTAAACGGGTCTACCCGTGCCGCTGGAAACCACAGATCGGGAGCTGGCCGGACGCATCGCCGCTGGCGATGTGCGCGCGTTCGACGCGTTGATGGCGCGCTACAAACGCCCCGTCCTGAATTTCGTCTGCCGCCTGACCGGCGACGCCACGGAGGCCGAGGATCTCGCGCTCGAGGTGTTCGTCAAGGCGCACCGCGCGCTGACCGGCGGCGGCTACCGGAGCGGACGCGCCGAGGTGAGCACGTGGCTTTTCCAGATTGCGCGCAACGCCGCGCTGGATTTTCTGCGCCACCAACAGCGTCACCCCACCGTGGAGCTGCCGGAAAGCGCCGAGCCTGCGGCGCCCGGGAAGTCCGCCGCGCAGGAACTGTCCGCGCACGAAACCGGCGCCCAGATCGCCGCCGCCGTCGCCGAACTGCCGGAGGACCAGCGCACCGCGCTCATCCTCGCCGCCTACGAAGATCGCTCGCAAAACGAAATCGCCGCGATCATGAAAACCTCGGCCAAGTCCGTCGAGGCCCGCCTCTACCGCGCCCGCCAATACCTCCGCCAACGCCTCGCCGCGTTGCGCGGCTGATCCGCATTTCACGGATTGCACCCCGCGCGACGGCGAGGGGGAAACGGAAGCGCCAGGTTTTCCCAAGGCTTGGAAAGTTTGTCTTTCTCTTTTCCAAGCCTTGGAAACCGCAAGGCGTCAGCGGTTGAGCAGGCCGGCGAGGCGGTTGAGGGCGGCGAGATAATTTTCCGGGATATTGCCGTCGGGGCCGACGCCGACGTTGATGAGGAAGAGGCGGTTGTCGGCCTGCGCTTTCGCGTAGCGGGCGGCGAGCTTCTCCACGGAGTTGAGCCGCGCATTCTGCGTCCAGAACCATTCGGCGTTGAGCGTGTCGCGCTCGTAATCCTTGCCTTCGCCCTTGAGCACGAGGCAGGCGGGGGCGAGGGCGTTGACGCCGGTGGCGAGCTCGCTCCACTGGGCCGGCGAGAGACGCCGGGCCATATCGAGCACCAGCACGTCCACCTCGCGGTGCTTGGCGAGCAGGTCGTTGAGCTGCCGCTTGATCAGTGCGAAATAGGTGGCGCCGACCGGGCCGCTCGTCTGCGCGCGGCCTTCGTTGTGCGCATCGGGGATGGAGTAGTGCAGGCCCGCCAGAATATTTTCAGCGCGGCAGGCGGCAATGAATTCGGCGACGACATCGCCCTTGGCGGGCGAGGCGGCGACGTCGTAGTCGTAGCCTTCGCAGTCCCACAGGCAGAAGCCGGATTCGTGCTTGGCGGTGAGGATGGCAACGCGCGCGCCAAGCCGGCGGGCGGCCTGCGCCCACTGCGGCGCGTTCACCTGCTTCGGCGCGAACTTGCTGGCGGGCGGGCTGACGAAGGACTGGTTGCGCGGGCCGGTGAAGGTGTTGAGGCCGAAGTGGAGATAGAGGCCGAGGCGCAGTTCGCGCGGATTGACCGGGGTGGAGGACGCAGCCGGACCGCCGCGTGTGCCGGACAGGCTCTGGATTTCCTCGGGCCGCAAGCCGCGGCTGAACAGCATGAATTCGTCTAGTACGCCGACGAACGGCGCGGAGAAGTTGGGGGCGCCGGGTTCCGCAGGGGTGGGGGCAGCGCCGATGACGAGGTCGCGCTGGTTGCCGCCCACCTCGCCGCTCCATAGGTCGCGCTGGCGCTGCTGCTTGCCGTCCACGTAGAGCCGCTGGCTGGTGCCGTCATAGGCGCCGACAACGTGGTGCCACTGGCCGTCCGCGATGGAGGCATCGCTGGCGATGAGGTGCTGGTTGATGCCAAAGCCAACCTTGCCGCGGCCTTGGGCTTCGCCGCAAAGGGTCAGCAGGAAGCCGCCGTTTTCCTGCTTGTCGCAGATGAGGTGCGGGTTGGCGTCGGCCTGCGTGGTCTTGATCCATACCGCGAGGGAGAGGTGCTTGGCGCTGAAGACCGCGCTGTGCGGGACACGGATGCTGGAGTTGCTGCCGGGGAATTGATAGCCGCCGCCGCGCTGTCCCTGCTGTGTCCAGACCGCGTTCTCCACGCGGCCGTGGTTCTGGAAGTCGCCTTGGTCGCTCACCATGTCTTGTGGCTCGGCTTGATCGAAGACGTAGCAGAGCACCATGCTCTCGCGCAGCTCGCCGTTGATGAAGGGGAGTGGCCGGCGCAGGGGCCTGAAGCTTTCCGGGAGGGTGTTTGCGCCGGACAGCTCCCGCCGGGCCGGTCCCGGCCGGGACGGTTCCGCCGGGCCGAACTGCTTGAAAAAATCCGCCGCCGGCCGCCGGTTGAGGGACTGCAACTGCGCCAGTCCGCGCAGCGTTTCCAGGTTGGCCGGCGAGCTGCGCAGCTGCTCTTCCTCGACGCGGAGCGTGCGCAGCGGCATCCCCTGCAGCGGCGTCAGGTCGCGCACGCCGGTGTGGTCGCACCAGAGCTCGATCAGCGGCTTGCCCTGGAGCGCGGCCAGGTCGGTGATGGCGATATGGGAGCAGCGCAGAATTTCCAGCGGCAGCTCCTTGAGCGGCGCGAGATCCGGGACGCGGGTGTTGCTGCAATCGAGCTCGCGCAGCGGCATGCCGCGCAACGGCAGGAGATTGGTGACGCCGGTGTCATGAATATCGAGCACCGTGAGCTGTAGTCCGGCGAGCGGCCCGAGATCCTCCAGCGCGCTGCCCGTCTCGCCGCTGCACGCGAAGACCTGCAGGTTGGTCAAGTGCGCGATCGGCGTGAGGTCGCGGATGCCGCTGGCCGAAATTTTCAGCGACGCAACCTGGCCGTTTTCGATCGTGTGCTTTTCCCAGCCCGTGAAGTCCGGGTTGCGTTCCTTCAGCTGCGTCAGCACCTGCCGGAGCTGCTGCTCCGGCCCGGCGACGGCGGGCGGCGGCTCCTCGGCGGGCTCCGGGAGCTTTGCCAGGGCCGCGAGGTTGGTTGCGGCGGGCGCCGGCAGGATCTCGTTCGTCGCCAGCGCCGCGTCTTGCTCGGCCAGCTTGTTCCATGGCGCCCAGAGCAGGACGCCGGCCACCGCCACGAGCAGCGTTGCGCCGAGCGCGATGGTCACCAGCGTCTGCCGATGCGGCGGCGGCAGTGGCGCGGGCTGCGCGACGGTGACTGGCGGGCTGATGGCGCCGCCGGACCCCGGATGCTTGAGCGCTTCGTGGATGCGCACCAGTTCCGCGAGCAGCTCCTCATAGCTCTGTGCGCGGTCCTCGCGCTTCTTCGCCATCATCCTGAGGACCAGCCGCCCCAGCTGCTCCGGGCAGGCGGGGCAATGCTGGAAAACATCCGGCGTGGGCTCGTTGATGTGCTGCAAGATGACGTTCAGCGCATTGTCGCCGTCGTAGGGCGGCCGGCCCGTCAGCATCTTGAAGAAGGTGCAGCCGAGGCTGTAGATGTCGGCGCGGAAATCCAGGTCCTTGACCGCGCGCGCCTGCTCCGGGCTGATGTAGTGCGGCGAGCCCATCATCAGCCCCGACTGCGTCAGCTCGAGCGAATTTTCGCCAAGATTTTTCGCCAGGCCCAGGTCGCCCAGCTTCACCTCGCCCGCCGAGGAGAGGAAGATGTTGTCCGGCTTGATGTCGCGGTGGAT
Organism: uncultured Lentisphaerota bacterium; assembly: GCA_903912445.1. Taxonomy (GTDB): domain Bacteria; phylum Verrucomicrobiota; class Kiritimatiellia; order CAIQIC01; family CAIQIC01; genus DP16D-bin41. The sequence continues at coordinate 10,789 of CAIWHP010000232.1, read as the reverse complement.
CAGGCGCGTCTTCTGCCAGGCATAGGCGAGCGCCTGCGTCGCATAGACGATCACCGCCAGCGCCTCGCGCGGGTCCATCGCGCCCTTGCGCGCCAGCCGCCGGCCCAGCGACTCGCCGTCCACAAACTCCATCGCGATGAAATAGCAGCCCGCGGATTCGCCGGCGGTAAAGACCTGCACCAGGTTGGGGTGGCTCAAGTTGGCCGCGGCGGCGGCCTCGTGCAGGAAGCGGGCGACGAAGCTCTGGTCGGCGGCGAGGTGGGGCGCCATGACCTTGAGGGCGACCAACCGATTGAGCAGCGGCTGGCGCGCCTTATAGACCGCGCCCATGCCGCCCTGGCCCAGCTTGGCCAGAAGCTCATAGCCGCCAAAGTTTTGACCTGTTAAATCCTGCATGCTGGCGCCCCGTCTGCCGGAATGATGTCACAACGCGCAGAGCAGGGTCAAGGTCGCCCGGATGTTGCTGTCTGCTGACGTGCAAAAATAGCGCGGGATTTTTCCGGCGCCGGCGTTTAACAGGTGAGGGCAACATTATGAACGAGCAGGATGAAGAGCTGAATGCGCGGTTGCGCGCCTGGCGCGGGATCGAGCCGCGCGCGGATTTCGAGGCCGAGGTCTGGCGGCGCGTGGCAGCGGCCCCGGCCGCGGGCGTGGATTGGTTTCTGGCCTTGCGCGAGTGGTTCGGCGTCCGGCCTGCGCTGGCGAGCGCGGTGGCGTTGCTGTTGGCGGTCGCGGTCGGTCTGGGCTCCACCTTTGCACTGTCGCAGCCGGCGCGCGCCGGGCTGGCCATCGGTACGCCGTCGTTGCACGGATCAACCTTGGCTGCCACCTATCTCGCCATGACCACGGGAGCGACGCCATGAACAAGAAATTTCTCATCGCCTGGCTGGCGATCATCGCGGTCGCCGTGCTCGCGTCCGGCGCGACGCACTGGGTCCTGTGCGGGCGCCAGGCCGTCGCGCAGGAGCAACTTTCCGACATGCAGTTTCTCACCCGCCAACTAGGCCTTGATCCGGTGCAGGCAGAAGCCCTCGGCAAGCTGCAGGCGGCCGTGGCTGTCCAATTGGCCGATTGCTGCGCGCGCCATTGCGCGGCGCGCGCCCAGCTCGGCCAGGCGTTGGCCGGCGGCGCGGGCAGCGAGGCGCTCATCCAGGCGATGGGCCAAGCCTACGAGGAGAGCGAGCGTGCGACGTGGGCGCACATCCAGCAGGTGCGCGCGCAACTCACGCCGGCGCAGCAGGCGCGCTACGACGAATTAATCGGGCGCTGCGTCAGCGGCGCGTGCAACATGAGCAATGTCTCGAAATAAAGGAAAACGCATGAAGAAAATGTTCGCCATCATCAGCGCGCTGCTCGTCGTGGGCAACGCCATCGCCGCCGATACCGCCGCGCCGTCGCAGCCACAAACCGTCTGCCCGGTCATGGGGGGCAAAATCAACAAGAACCTGTTCGTGGACCACGACGGCAAGCGCGTCTACATCTGCTGCAAAGGTTGCCTGCCGAAACTGAAGCAGGCTCCGGCGAAGTACATCAGCCAGTTGGAAGCCAAAGGCATCGCGCTCGATGTCGCGCCGAAAACGGCGGCGGCGGACCAGAAATAAGGCGGTGGATGACCTTCTGGTCCAGCTGCGGTTTCCAAGGCTTGGAAAGTCCGGGTCATGCTTTTTCCAAGCCTTGGAAACGTGCGGCGCTTGGCGGATTGCTCTGCCTGCTGGCGTTGCCTGCTGGTGCGGGAGCGCTTGGCGTGGATGAGGCCGTGGCGCTGGCGCTGCACCAGAATCCACAGCTTGCCGCCGCCGGAGCGCAACACGACGCGGCCCAGAGCCGCGAGCGGGTGGCCGGCACACTGGCCAATCCGATGTTCACCTTCCGCGGCATGGACGCAAACCATGATGTGCGCTTCCCGGCCTCGGCCGAGCAGCGGTTCGAGTTGGAACAGACGTTCTCCTGGTTCGGGAAGCGCGGGTTGGAGCGCGAGATGGCCCGGCGTGAAACCGCCGCGCTACAGGCTGATGTTTTTACGACGGAACAAGACCTCGCCTTCGCGGTGCGGGAAACGTTCTTTGCGCTGGCCGCAGCGCGGCAGGCGGTAGCCTCTGCCCGGCGCGAGCGCGACGTGCTGCGGGGTTTGACGGAGCTCGCCAGCTCGCGGCTGGCGATGGGGCGGGGGAGCCAGACCGATGCGCTCAAGGCGCAGACCGAGACCGCTCTGGTAGAGCAAAAGCTGGCCGACCTGGCCGCGCAAGAGGAAACACTCGGCGCGAAGTTGAATGCGTTGCTCGGTCGTGATGGAGTCGCGCCCGTCGGCGAACTCGCGGCGGTCGCTGCGCCGACACAGCCCCCGGCGGAGTTGCTACGCCTGGTGGAGACGGCTCGGGCTGGCCGGCCCGAGGTGCAACGCGCCCAGGCGGAGCTCGGGCGCGCCGAAACCGAGGCGCGGCTCGCAGCCAAGGCGCAGTGGCCGGACTACAAGCTGGGTGTGGAATACCGCGCTATGCGGGATGAAGACAGCCTGGTGATGTTGACCGTCGGCATCGAGCTGCCGGTTTGGCGCGGGAAGTATGCTGCCGGCGAGGCTGCGGCCCGGCAGCGCGTCGTGGCGGCGCGCGCAAGTTTGCGCGCGCTCGAACACCCGATCGCCTCGGGCGTGCGCCAGGCGCTGGCCGGCCTCACTGCGGCGCGTGAGTCGCTGCGGCTGGCGCGCACCGCGCTTGTGCCCCAAGCCGAAGAGCGCTTCAAGGTTGGTGAAGCCGCCGTGCGCAGTGGCGGGGAAAATTTTCAGGAGTTGCTGGAAAGTCAGCGCGCGCTCCTCGGGGCGCGCCTCCAGCGCATTCAATCAGAAACCAACTTGCTGACGCAGTGGGCGCGGCTGCAGCGCGCCTGCGGGGGCGCCGTACCGGAAACGACAGTAATCCAAAAGACGGAGTGAGCGTGCAGCCATGAACTGGGGAAAACTCATCTTGGTGCTGGTCGTGGCGGCGGCGGCCGGCGGCGCAGGCGTGTGGTATGGACGCCACCAGCACGAGGCGGGTGGCGCGGGCGTGGCCAAACCGGCCGCGCGGTACCATTGCCCGATGCATCCGCAGATCACTGCCGACAAGCCCGGCGAATGTCCCATCTGCGGCATGGACCTGGTCCCCATCAAATCATCCGCTGACCCGTCGGCGACAACCTCGACGGTGTCGGGCCTCGCGGTCGTGCATATCCCCGAGGCCGCGCGCCAGCGTATGGGCCTGACGTTTGGCACCGTCGAACGGCGGAACCTGGAGCGTACGCTGCGCACCTCGGCGCGTATCGCGCCGGAGGAGACGCGCGAACATCATGTCACGCTCAAGGTCGAGGGCTGGATCGATAAATTGTATGTTGCCACGACCGGACAACAGGTGAAGCGCGGCGAACCGCTCCTCGAACTCCACAGCCCGGAACTGATCGCGGCGGCAGAGTCCTATCTCGCGGCACGGCGCCCCGGTTCGCCGGATGCGCAACCGATCGCGGCGGCAGCGCGACAACGGTTGCTGTACTGGGGCCTCAGCGAGGAACAAGTCCGCGCCTTGGAGACCAGCGGCAAGGTCGGACGCACCTTCACCATCCCCGCCCCCGCCGCTGGATGGGTTGTGGATAAACCGATTACCCATGGTCATCGCGCGCTGGCGGGCGAGGTGCTGATGACCATTGCCGACCTCTCCCAGGTGTGGGGCGATGCCAATATCTACGAGGCCGAGCTGGCACTGATCCGCGTCGGCATGCCGGTGGAACTGCGGCTGCCGCATCTGCCGGGGCAGGTTTTTACGGGGCGCATCAGTTTCCTTTCGCCCGCGCTCGACCCGGTGACGCGGACACTCAAGGCGCGGCTGGAAATCCCTAACGCGGACGTGCTGCTGAAGCCGGAGATGTTCGCCGAGGTGCGGTTGAACCTGCCCTTGGGGGAACAGGTGGCCGTTCCGGTCACGGCCGTACTGCGCACCGGCGAACGCGCCTATGTCTTCCGTGCCGCGGCAGGCGATCAGCTCACACCCGTCGCCGTCACGCTAGGCGCGCGCTGCGGCGCCTGGTTCGCGGTGCTCGACGGCGTGCAACCCGGCGATCGTGTCGTCACCTCGGCGAATTTTCTCGTGGACTCGGAATCAGCCATGCAAGCTGCGCTTTCCGCGGTGCAGGAGCGTTGAGGTATGCTCCGGAGCATCATCATTTTTTGCGCGCACAACCGGCTGCTGGTGATCGCGCTCGTTGTGGCTGCGGTGGCGGCCGCGGTGCATGCCCTGCGTAACATCCAGCTTGATGCGATCCCTGACCTGGGCGACACGCAGGTCATCATCTACACCAAGTGGGACCGTAGCCCTGACATCGTCGAGGACCAGGTGACCTATCCGGTCGTCGCCGCGCTGCTCGGCGCACCGCGCGTCAAGGCGATCCGCGGCTTCAGTGACTTCGGCTATTCGTTCGTCTATGCGATCTTCCAAGACGGTACCGATATCTACTGGGCCCGCAGCCGCGTGCTGGAATATCTCTCCAAGTTGCAGGGCACGCTGCCCGCTGGCGTGCGGCCGGAACTTGGCCCGGATGCGAGCGGTGTCGGCTGGGTGTTCCAGTACGCTTTGGTGGACCGTTCCGGCAAGCACGATCTCGCCCAGCTGCGTTCGTTCCAGGACTGGACGCTGCGCTACGCGCTGCAGAGCGTGCCGGGCGTGGCGGAGGTCGCGGGCATCGGCGGCTTCCAGAAGCAGTATCAGATCACGCCCGACCCGGCGCGGCTGCAGAGCTACGGCCTCGCGTTGTCCGATGTGGCCGAGGCCGTGCGCCGCAGCAACAACGAGACGGGCGGACGACTGATCGAGTGGAACGGGAGAGAATACATGGTGCGCGCCCGCGGCTATGTCCGTGACACGGCCGACCTGGAACAGATTGTCGTGAAGACGACGCGCGAGGGCACACCGGTGCTGCTGCGCGATATCGCGACGGTGGCGACCGGCCCGCAGCTGCGCCGTGGGACTGGCGATTTAAATGGTTGGGGCGACGCCGTCGGCGGCATTGTCGTCATGCGTCACAAGGAGAACGCTCTCGATGTCATTGAGCGCGTGCAAGCCAAGCTTGCCGAGCTCAAGCCCGCGTTGCCGGCAGGGGTCGAGGTTGTGCCGGTCTACGACCGCTCGGTACTCATCCACCAAGCCATCGTCAACCTGCGGCATGAGCTGCTGCTGGAAATGCTTGTCGTGAGCCTGGTGATCCTCTTTTTCCTCTGGCACATCCCGTCGGCCATCGTGCCGATCATCACGATCCCGATCTCGGTGCTGCTCAGCTTTATCCCGATGTACCTGCTGGGCATCAGCTCGAACATCATGAGCCTGGCAGGCATCGCGATTTCCATCGGTGTACTGGTGGATGGCGCGATTGTTGAGGTGGAGAACGCCTACAAAAAACTGGAACACTGGCAGGCCGGCGGGCGGCAGGGCGATTTTCACGCCATCCGTTTGGAAGCGCTGTTAGAGGTCGCGCCCTCGGTCTTCTTCTCGCTGCTTGTCATCGCCGTCTCGTTCCTGCCCATCTTCACGCTGGTCGAGCAGGAAGGCCGCCTCTTCACGCCGCTCGCCTACACCAAGACGCTCGCCATCGCCATCGCCGCGCTGCTGGCGATCACGCTCGACCCGGCGGTGCGGATGCTGTTCACGCGCATGGAACCGCTGCGCCTGCGCCCGCGTTGGCTGGCATGGCTGGCGAACGGCGCGCTCGTTGGCCGTTATCATCCCGAGGAACGGCACCCGGTCAGCCGTCTCTTGTTTGCGCTGTATGAGCGCCCGTGCCGCTGGGTGCTGCGCCATCCGTGGGCGACTATCCTGGCCGCGCTCGTGCTGGTCGCCAGCACCGTACCGGTCTGGCTGCGGCTCGGCAGCGAGTTCATGCCGCCGCTCAACGAGGAAGTCATCCTCTACATGCCCACGACGGTCCCCGGCATCTCCATCACCGAGGCCCAACGTCTGCTGACCACGCAGGACCGCATACTCAAGACCTTCCCGGAAGTCGTCACCGCCTATGGCAAGGCTGGCCGCGCGGAAACCGCCACCGATCCCGCGCCGCTCTCCATGATGGAGACGACCGTCGTGCTCAAACCTCCCGCCGAGTGGCGCGAGAAGTCGCGCTGGTATTCCGCGTGGGCGCCCGGCTGGCTGCGCGGCGCGCTCGCCCGCCTCTGGCCCGACCGCATCTCGTGGGAGGAACTGATCGCCGAGATGGACCGCGCCTTGCAGATTCCCGGCAGCGTCAATGCCTGGACGATGCCGATCAAGGGCCGCATCGACATGCTCTCCACCGGGGTGCGCACGCCCATCGGCATCAAGATTCTCGGCAGCGACCTCGTCGAGATCGAGCGGCTCGGCGCGCAGGTCGAGGCCCTGTTGCGCACGGTCCCCGGCACGCGCAGCGCCTATGCCGAGCGCGCGACCGGCGGCTATTTCGTGGATCTTGTTCCGCGCCGCGAGACACTCGCGCGCCACGGCCTCACGCTCGATGATCTGCAGCAGGTTATCCAGACCGCGCTCGGTGGCGAGACGGTCACCACCACCATCGAAGGCCGCGCCCGCTACAGCGTCAGCCTCCGCTACCCGCGCGACGAGCGCGCCGAACTCGACCAACTCGCGCGCATTCTTGTCGCCGCGCCCGGCGGCCGGCAGGTGCCGCTCGGCGATCTCGCCGCGATCAAGCTCGTCACCGGCCCCTCGATGATCCGCAACGAAAACGGCCAGCTCGCCGGCTACGTCTTTGCCGACATCGCCGGGCGCGACATCGGCGGCTACGTGGCCGAAGCCAAGCGCGTCGTGGCCGCCGGCCTCACACGGCCGACCGGATACCAGCTCATCTGGAGCGGTCAGTATGAAAACATGGTGCGCGTCCGCGAGCGGCTCCAGTTCATCGTTCCCCTGACCTTCGGGCTGATCCTTCTGTTGCTCTACCTCAATACGAAGTCATTCTTTAAGACCATGGTCATTATGCTCGCAGTCCCGTTTTCGCTTGTTGGCGCCGTCTGGTTGCTGTGGTTGCTCGATTACAACCTGTCCATCGCCGTCTGGGTCGGGATGATTGCGCTGATGGGTCTCGACGCCGAGACCGGTGTCTTCATGTTGCTCTTCCTGGAGCTGTCTTGCGCCGACGCGCGGCGCGACGGTAAACTTGGCACGCGTGCCGAACTCGACGAGGCGATCATCCACGGCGCGGTCAAACGGCTGCGCCCCAAGCTGATGACCGTGGCCGCCGCCACGATGGGCCTGCTGCCGCTGATGTGGAGCATCGGCACCGGTGCCGACATGATGAAGCGCGTTGCCGCGCCGATGGTCGGCGGCCTTGTGACTTCGTTCCTGCTCGAGCTGCTCGTCTATCCCGCGCTCTTCCTGCTCTGGACCTGGCATACCGAGGTCCGGCAACGCGCGGCCCCGCGCCAAGCGGCGGGAGCCACCGTGCCGGAAACCGCGTAAGGGAACCTGGTGTGGCATGCCGCTGGTCGGCGGCGTGGTCACCTCGACCCTGAGGGAAGTGCTTGTCTATCCCGCGCTCTGCTGTCTCTGGCGCGCGCGGCAGCTGAAGCCCCCGCCGGTCGCCTGAGCGCCCCCGGCCGCCGGCTGGCACGCCTGCGCATATTTTTATTTAAAGATATTTGTTGCAATGCCAGAGAATGCTGTCATACTCCCGCCGCTTGCAGTGAGAATTTAGCGCAGTTGGTTTGGTAGATTGTCGACGAACTTTTGTGTCGCGGACAGTCCGAAACCTGAATGTGTCAGGAACGCCACTGAGTATTCCCTACCGCAGCGAAAGAGAAGAAAAAAAATGGGTACGAAACTATACGTCGGTAATCTGTCCTTCAACACCATGGACCCGGAAATCAAGACCATGTTCAGCCAGGTCGGCACCGTGGTCAGCTGCGACATCATCCTCGACAAATTCACGAGCAAGTCCCGTGGTTTCGGGTTCGTCGAAATGTCCACGCAGGAAGAAGCCACCAAGGCCATTGCCGAATTCAACGGCAAGGAATTGGACGGCCGTGCGTTGACGGTCAACGAAGCCAAGCCCCGCGAAGAGCGTCCCCGCGGCGGCGGCTTCGGTGGTGGCGGCGAAGGTGGCGGTCGCCGTGACTTCGGTGGTGGCAGCCGTGGTGGCTACCGCTAAACTGACTCCGGTCAGTTAAGTCGAAAAGGACGTCCCGCAAGGGGCGTCCTTTTCATTTGCGGCGTGTCGCGTGTTCCTGCTGAACGCCGACCGATCCCCGCCTGTGCCGTCCCGCCCTGAGCTTCCGGGCCGCGTTTGACTCCGGCCGTTGTGCGCTTAAACTTCACCAGCTTGCGGGGCCACCCAACGTGCGCCAGCGCGAAAATTGCAACCACCAGAGGGAGCCCACATGCTCGATATCATCAAGGCGGACCGGCGGCATTTCTCCGACATGGGCTGGCTGAAAACCTACTGGCTGTTCTCCTTCTCCGATTACTACGATCCCCGTAACCTCCGGTTTGGAGCGCTGCGGGTGTTCAACGATGATGTCGTTGAACCCGGGACAGGGTTCCCGACGCATCCCCACGACGAAATGGAAATCGTGACCATTGTGCTCTCCGGCGAAATGACGCATGCGGACAGCATGGGCAACAAGGCCGTGATCAGGCCTGGCGATGTGCAGCGCATGTCGGCCGGCACGGGGCTGACTCATTCGGAATTCAATCTGGCCGCCGGGCCCGTCCACTTCTACCAAATCTGGATCTATCCGGACCAGGCGGGGCTCACGCCATCCTATGATCAGAAAACGCATCGGCCGGCCGACTGGCAAAACCGGCTGCTGCCCGTGGCCTCCGGGCAACAGAGCCCCACCGATGTAGTCACCCTGCACACGGATGCCACCATTTATCGCTGTGCCTTGGATGCGGGGAAGCAAGTGGTGTTCCGCAACACGGCCGGACGCGGCACGTTTCTGTATCTGGCGGATGGCAGCGTCACGGTCCACGGGCAGACCTTGCGGAAAGAGGATCAAGCGCGCATCGCCACCGACGAGCCGCTGGTCATCGCCGCCGGGCAAGCGGCCGAGTTGATCCTGATTGATGTGCCCGTGCGCGCCGGTCGGAAAAAGTAGCGCCGCGTGCGGGACCCCGCCTTGACAGGCCGCGCGAGGGCGCCAATGATGCGCCGCGCTGCTTGGCCGCTGGCGGGTCGTGCGGCGGCGGGATTCTTCATGACCAAAAGGCAGGCGGGAATGCAGCTGATTCACATCGGCGGGGTGGTGGTGCAAGTGGTCCGGAAGGCCATCAAGCATCTGCATCTCGGCGTGTATCCGCCCCTCGGCCAGGTGCGGATCTCGGTGCCGTTGCGGGTCACCGACGAGGCCGCGCGACAGCTGGTGCTCGACAAGCTCGGCTGGATCAAGCGGCATCAGGCAAAAATCGCCGCCCGGCAACGCCCGGCCGCGCAGAAGCTGGTCAGCGGCGAACTCCATTACTTCCTGGGTCAGCCGTATCGGCTGGAGGTCATCTACCACGCCAGAAAAAAGGGGAGGGTGGCGCTACACCATGCGGACCTGGAATTGCATGTCCCGCTCGGCGCCAGTGCGGCCCAACGCGGGCTGGTGCTCCAGCGTTGGTATCGCCAGCAATTGACCGCCTTGCTCCCGGCATGGGCCGAAAAATGGTCCGCGGCCATGGGCGTGCGGGCCAGCGAGTGGCGTGTGAAGAAGATGAAGACCAAGTGGGGCACCTGCAACATCAGGGCCCGCCGCATCTGGCTGAACCTGGAGCTCGCCAAGCAGCCGATCCATTGCGTCGAGTATGTCCTCGTGCACGAACTCGCCCACCTCATCGAGCGGCGCCACGACGCGCGCTTCAAGGCGGTCATGGACCAGCATTGCCCGCACTGGCGCGCCTGTCGGAAGGAACTGAACTCCGTGTCCTTGGCGCACGCAGCGTGGGGCGGCTGAGCCGCCTGCCCTGGCGACTTGCCGCCGCCGCGGGACTCGCGCGAGGGGCTGTGCGTGCGGACCGGGCACCGGCTGCCGCGGTGCCGGTTGTCCCGGGTCGGACCGCCAGGCTGCGCCACATACGTCATGAAAATATTGAAATACGCTTTGTTGTAAAGTAGGGTTGCCGCGCGAACCGTGAAGTTCCGCCAAAGGCAGCGGGAAGGCCCCGGTTGGGGGGCCGGAAAGCTGGCGTTGGGCGGGTGGGGAAGTCTCCCTCCTTATAGTATTGACGATGATGCCAGCTTTGTTTATTAGTCGCCCGGTCTGTGACGTTCCGGGTGTGTGGGGAAATGCGTTTTTTGAGAGGTGCTATGAAAAAGCTATACGGCGTTTTTGTGTCTATGTTGGGACTGTGGGGCGCGTTGCCGGCGGAGGCCCAGACGATCACCAACTTTATGTGGACCAACGGGGTCGACAATGTGTGGAGCGCAGCCACGTGGACCAACGCCGCGCCGCCCGTCGCCGGCGGCAGCACCAACTACGGCATCGTCTTCTCGAACACCACCGCGCTGGTCAGCAGCACCAACAACCTCGGTGTCGGCGGCACCACCAACGGCTTCCGGCTGAACCAGCTGACCTTTGCCGCCGACAGCCTGGGCGTAAACTTGTATGGTAGCAATCTGGTCTTCATGTCGGGCGTGGGCGGCGCGGCGCCGGCCGTGACCCAGCACAGCGACAGCAGCGTCTTCATCGCCAACAACCTCAGCCTCTCCAACACCACCACCTTCGGCGGCAGCGGCAGCGGCGCGCTGCTGGTCGGCGGCGCGCTCTCCGGGGCGGGCGGCCTGACCGTGAACGGCGCGACTTATG